>JALRHN010000300.1 GCA_023259575.1 Candidatus Kapaibacterium sp.
ACAGTCAATAATTTCTTGTTCATCAAATCGAAGAATACCAGACATAATAAGAACACCTTTAGATTCCTCTAAAGCCTTAGCAAATTTATTCATATTAGGAATCAATAGATTCCTATATAAATTTGCAGCTATGCCATGAACTTGTGGTAGAGTGATTGTAAATATACTTTCTTGTTCTACAGTAATAGATGAACAATTATTTAAATGAATATTCTCTTTTGTATTTGCTATGCTCCATTCATCATTATCAAAAGCGTAAATAGAGGACGCTCCTAACTTTTCAGCTAAAATTGCTAAAACACCAGATCCACAACCTGCATCAATCCAGCGAGAATGCGCATCTACATAATCCTGTAATTTTCTGCATACCATTCTAGTTGTGGGATGATATCCTGTTCCAAAAGACATTTGTGGATTAATAATGATTTTAATAGGACTAACAATGCTATCGGCTTTCCATACAGGAGTAATAACAATAGTTTCATTCACATGAACAGGTTCTAATGATTCTTCCCAAATGGCATTCCAGTTCTGGTCTTCAATAATCATTATATCTTTGATTTCAGCTGGTATAGAAGCAGATTCAAGTGTCGATAATAAGCGATTGGTAATATTTCCATTATCCCAATACACATCTTCAATTGTAAAAGATTGTTCATCAAATTCATCTTCAATTCCTGTGAAAGGAAAATCAGACAACATAGCAGAAGATATTTCTTGATATTCTTCAGGAATTGATAATGTTATTTTATAGAAGTGTTTTTTAACTGTTTCAGCCATATTAGTAGATGTACATTGATTTTGTATAAATAAATGTTAATAATGTTTGGCCAACAGCATAGAGTGTCTCTTTACCAATATTATCCATATTATCTTTAGATGTATGCCAATATTTTCTTCTTGGATTCATATCAATATTACCAACTAATTGAACATCAATAATATTGATAGATTTGATTCCAGAATTAATTAACATTTCGTGATCATCAGCAACCCCATTGCCAGTTTCTGTATTAAACTGAGAAGAAAAGCCAAGATCTTTGGCAATACCCCAAATTGATCGTAAGAGAGGTTCATGAGAACTTAATGATAAAGGATCAAAACTAAATTTAGCATC
>JALRHN010000301.1 GCA_023259575.1 Candidatus Kapaibacterium sp.
GTAGGTATTGGTCTTTCAAATCCTCAATTTGAACTTGAGATTAATGGTGAACTTTCTGCTACAAATAAAAGCTTTGTAATTAATCACCCCACAAAGCCTGACATGAAACTAAGATATGGCTCTCTTGAAGGTCCTGAGAATGGTGTATATGTTAGGGGAATTTTAAAGGATAATATTATCTATCTTCCAGACTATTGGGTAGGATTAGTTGATGAAAATACAATCACTGTAAATTTAACACCTTTAGGCAATTCTTATGGTTTAAGGGTCGAAAAAATAGAAAACAACACAGTATTTGTAAAAAGTTATTGGTGGTCAAAAATAAGCTGTTTTTACACTGTTTTTGCTGAGAGAAAAGACGTAGCAAAATTGAAAGTGGAGTTTTAAGATGAATCTGCAAAATTATTATATTGAATATGATGAAACATTGAATGATTGGAAAGTTTTTGGCGATATTGAGGATGATTCTAATACAATTTTAGGAACATTTGGCGAATCTGGAACTCTCGTCGGACCTTGGTGGATGAGACAAGATGATGGATTTCAATTATCAATCGTTCAACAATATGCTGTGGAAATTGCTAGGAATCTTTTAGGTAATTATTCTGGCAGCATGAATTTTCAAGAATTTTCTATCGTTAAGGTTGCAGAAACAAATGATTGGAAGATTATGGGAAATATTGAAGACGATCATGGAAATATTTTAGCTACATTTGGAGAAGATGGAACTTTAGTTAATGCTTGGTGGCTATCTCAATCTCAAGAATATCAAGCTTCTTATGTGGGAAGATTTGCTATTTATATGGCTCAAGAGATTATTCAAGGAACGGCTGAATAATGGCAACTTATTATGTAAGACCTGACGGTAATGATTCAAATACTGGCCTAGGCTCAACTACAGGACTTGCTTGGCAAACGATAGGCAAAGCAATTGGTGCTACAGGCATTTCTCCAGGAGATACGCTTTACATAGCTCCAGGGACGTATCGTGGTTCGTTTACAGCAGCGTTTACCAATCCTACCAATGAAGGACAACGTATAACGATTGCTGGCAATCCATCAGCATCATTGTTTAGTG
>JALRHN010000302.1 GCA_023259575.1 Candidatus Kapaibacterium sp.
CTATCACCCTCACAAAAAGATGTTTTGGAAGCAGTAATAGTTGGGCTAGGCTTTGGATTAACTGTTATGACAATTGGTGAAGATAAGGAACTACAGCCATTATCATCCTCTACACTTAAAGAATAAGTTCCAGATGATTTTACTATTATAGACTTTGTAGTTTGTCCATTAGACCATTTATAATTGCTATAATTTGCATCTGCTGAGATTATAACACTATCTCCAGAGCAAAATGATGTTTGGCCTTTCGCTGTTGCTAATACATTTATAGAAGTACAACCTACCAAATTCCCAATCCAAAGTCCTCTTCCAAATGTACCAGCTATTAATCTTTTAAGAGAATAATTAATATCCAAATCTCTTACTACTACGTTTGGTAATCCATCGCTGTATTCAATCCATTTATTTGTTAAAGTATCTATATAAAATACACCAAGATCATTTCCTATATAGATACGATCGGGAGAATTATCTTCGTATACAACAACATTGGTTGGAATTTTAGGAAGTGTACCTGTAATATCTGTCCATTTGGCTCCTGAATTATCAGTTCTAAATACTTTGCTATTATCAAAACCGCCAATTGTAATCCAAATTTTATTTTCATCGGTAGAAGAAATTGCAATAGATGTAACTGAACCAGCACCAACCGGCAATGGGAAAGTATTCCAAGTTTTTCCTGCATCTTTTGTTATATATGAAATAGCATCATTTAAAGCAATGATAACACTATCATTAGCCTTGGTGACAGCTATTTTACGTATTGTAGAAGATGCATTAGCAAAGGAAGAAATTTTTTGCCAACTTCCATAAGCACCATAAGAAGATGATCTCCAAATATTTTGATAACCTGCATACATTTTTGAAGGCACTGATGGACTAAAAACATAGGGAGTTACCCAATTTCCATTTTCTTTTGTAAACTCTGGATTTATAGACCCATTCCAATCAACTCCACCATTGGTTGTCCTATTGACATATCCACTTTGAGAAGCTCCATATCGATATTTCGCATCATTATAATTTACGAGGCATTTCATTCCATCCCCGCCTAATATTTGAGACCAT
>JALRHN010000303.1 GCA_023259575.1 Candidatus Kapaibacterium sp.
ACGAAGCATGTCTTATTTTTTTCAATCTCCTTCCTTATTGCAAATACTTTTCTTGCCTATATCATAGGAAGTGAAGAGCTTTTTAGAATTATTACAGATAATCCTATTGATCATATCTTAGGCCTTGGCATCATTACTCTTTTTAGCTTTGTGTTTTATGCAGTTTTTGCAAGATTTAGAGAACAAGCGTGCTTGATTGCTTGTCCTTATGGAAGATATCAATCTGTTTTAGTAGACCCAAATACAATTGCTATTACTTATGATTTTAAACGCGGGGAACCAAGAGGTACATTCAAAAAATCATCAAGAGAAACTGGAATAAATCATTCTATTAATGGCTCTTCTGGAGATTGCATTGATTGTCATCAATGTATTGTTGTATGCCCTACCGGCATAGATATAAGAAATGGCATCCAATTAGAATGTGTTAATTGCACAGCATGTATTGATGCTTGTAATACTGTTATGGACAAACTAAAAAAACCAAGAGGATTAATTAGATATACTTCTTGGAATGCAATACATAGTGGCATTAAACAAGTGTTTACAACTAGGATCAAAGGTTATTTAGCCATTTGGATAATCCTTATAACTATAGTTTCAAGTTTATTTGCTAAAAAGTCCGATACAGAGACGCTCATATTACGTCAGCCTGGAACGACATTCATAGTAGAAACCAATGGGGGTATTGCTAATTTCTTCTCTGTAGCTATCACAAATAAAACATTCGAAAAGAAACAGATTACGATTGCATTAACAGATCCTTTGAATGCTTCATTAAAACCTCTTGGTAGCTTTTCTCCTGTAGAGGGCTTATCTACTAAAGAAAGCAGACTCTTGATTTCTTTACCTAAAGGATCTTATCACAAAGGGAAAAATACTCTTCACTTTACTATAATGTCTAACAATAATGTGCTAGAAACTGTAGAAAGCACTTTTATAGCACCATAAAGGATTATAACATGAATACATTTTCTATAAGCACTATATTCAAGAGTGGTTTTCATTGGGGTTGGAGAATTTCTATTATATATATTTCTTTTG
>JALRHN010000304.1 GCA_023259575.1 Candidatus Kapaibacterium sp.
ATTTTTCACAGTGAAGATTGTCATTGGCGACAAATCACAGATACTACATTCACGTTTTTAATGAAAGGTTCTACTTTAAGAAAACGATTTGCATTTTTAATGCAATGTGCCAAAGGTGCAAATGATAGAAAATTGAGTAAAGGGCTTTATGGGCGACTAACATTTTTTGGTAAAGCTTTGTGTGTATCACCAATGCCAGGATTGGCTACACATATGCATCGTGATACTATGTCTCCATTATATGATTGGGAAACTTTAGTGTTTTCAATTAAAGATCGTTTAGAGCAAGAAGGACTTATTTCTAAAGTCTAATGTTTGTTTATAGATGATATGTTAAATCTGATTTCAGAAAATGTATGAATTATACTTTGTTGATCTCTTGTTTGAATGTTTTGTTCTGTATGTGTTTCTCTATGAAAGCCACTACATTAACTGTAGGAATTGGACAACAATTTCCAGATCCAAGAACTGCTTGTTTATCCGCAAAGCCTGGCGATACTGTATTGATATATCCTGCTGAATATAAAGGCGCATATTTTATTGAAAATATTAATGGTATTCAAAACTCACCGATTATTATAAGGGGAATTCACCGAGATAGTGTTGTCTTTTCTGGAGGCTCAGAATCCTTTCATTTTTCTGATTGCTCATATTTAATTATTGAGAATTTTACGATAAAAGGACAAACCGGCAATGGAGTGAACTGTGATGATGCTGGAACATTTGATACACCAGCACATCATATTATATTTCGGAACCTTACTTTTTCTACGATGAATGCAAGTGGTAATAATGATCAATTAAAATTATCTGGTTTAGATGATTTTATTATTGAAGACTGTACATTCGAGGATGGATCTGCTGGTGGAAGTGGAGTAGATATGGTTGGATGTCATAATGGAGTATTTAGAAAAAATACATTTATTCGTCAGGGTTCCAATTGTATTCAGGCCAAAGGTGGTACCAGATTTATTCGTATTGAGCATAATTCATTTATCGATGG
>JALRHN010000306.1 GCA_023259575.1 Candidatus Kapaibacterium sp.
AAAATCATATTTACAAAAGATGAATTAGATGTATATTCTTATGTGCTTAGAAGAAATGATGGCTTAAATTGTTTTATTATCTAATTATTCAGGTTCAGCACTACCTTCAAAAATAAATCCCTTAGTCATAGGATATTTTTGATACCATAAATCAAGCATTTTACGGCAATGCTCGGCATACTTATAGTGAGCACCAACACCAGTTCTTAATTCCATTTCATAAATAAACTTGTCAACCTGAGTTGAATGTTCAAAATAATATTGAGTACCAAGTTTAGTAAAATAAATGTAGCGACTGTTGTTATTAAGTAAAATAGAACGAGCGTATTTTGAATCTTCTTTACAATCATTACTTGCATTTCTAATTACTTCACAAGAAATATTGTTAATTCCCTCAAGTTCATCTACTGCATCATAAAAGCCAAGGGGAACCATACTTGTATATCTTGTTCCTGTTCTGTGGCGATTTAAGTCTCGGATTTCACCAAAGCTAATTCCCATCCACGAAAAAGTAACAGACATTCTTTGAGCAACATTACCAAAAATTGAATATCGATTTTCTCTATATTGCAATGAGTTTTTTAGATCATCTTCATTTTCAAATAAATCATTCACTTTCAAGAATGTTTGTGGTGCAAGACAATCATTATTAGTAAATTGGAAATCTGACAATGATTTCTCATATAAACTTGCTTGACCTAAAAGAATAATAAACTCATTGTCAATACATTTGCCATGTGCAAGAGTAGGTTCCGTATGCTTAGTCAATCTTGGAGCACCAATTGCTAAAGCTTCAGCGATTTTAGCACCTAAAATGACTAATTCTTTTAATGTATGAGATCTCAGGTGAGATGCAATATAAGCCCATGCCCTAGCAGATTGAATCATCATTACACCAGTTTTGGCTGTCACTGGTAGGTGAACTCTGGCACGATCAAAAGCATAGTTTCTTTTCATTCTTTCAACTTGCTTTTTGGATTTATTGTCAT
>JALRHN010000307.1:0-711 GCA_023259575.1 Candidatus Kapaibacterium sp.
GGATGCCGCGGGGAGTGGACATGGCTGTTATGAGCTAATTGAAATTAGCGCTTAGTGGTTTTCTTGGCAGCGCTCTTCTTTGCAGGAGCTTTCTTCGCTGCCTTTTTGGCGGTTTTCTTAGCACTCTTTCGTGGAGCATCAAGAGCCGGACGTGTGCGCTGACTAGAAACCTTAAGCGGACCAGGATTAATCAATGTGTCATCCGCGTTGAGATTATCTAGCACGCTCTTTTGTAACTCTTCTAATCGCTGGAACGCACCATCTAAACGGTTACGAGATTGTTGAATTGCAGATTCGGCAGCATCTAATGATTGTTTTTGAATTCTGTACAGTCGCTCTGCTTCAGAGATAACACCGGCTAACCATTGTCGGTAACCAGAAACTTCAGTTGTTGCTTCAGTAATAATTCTTTCGCCTTCGCGACGAGCAGCGGTTGCAAGAGCGGAGATCTCACGCTTCTTGCTCTCCATCAAACTTTCAGCTTCAGCTTCAGCTTGTGCAAGTTTTTCTTCAGCCTCTGATTCAGCGGCCTGGATGTATTTGCGGCCACGTGTTTCAGCACCAGAAAGAATTGAGCGAGCCTTTGCATCAGCTGCTTCTAACTCCTCCTTTGTTGCGCGAGTAGTTTCGGCAACCAAACGTGATGCAGCGGCTTGTGCCTTACTTTCGCGTGCCTGCGCAGATTTGATCATTGACATCGCAGTTTCAGTT
>JALRHN010000307.1:721-986 GCA_023259575.1 Candidatus Kapaibacterium sp.
AATTTCAAACTCTTATTTAGTCAATCCCGTAATGTCGCGACGAGACTTTAGATCTGCGATCTGTGCTTCAAGTTCACGGATACGGTCAACAGATGAAGGTTGGTTGGATTTTTCTTCCTCGCCGGTAAAGCCCACCCAGTTAAGGAAGCTCTTCTTTTCCGCCATCATGTACCCCGCTGCTCAATGAAATAGATGTGGGCTTAGGTTAGAGCAAGGGCCTATTTACTGTAAATCGCCACCGAAATGGCTATGTACTGGGAGATCC
>JALRHN010000308.1 GCA_023259575.1 Candidatus Kapaibacterium sp.
AATCATCTACAGGTTCAAATTTAAAGGAAGCTGACAATTTATCACTGAGTTCTGAACCAGTAAACTTTACAAAAATATTTCCATCTATTAGTCTTTTTTCATTCATGTCAATTTCTACTTTTATCTTGAAATTACTATCTTCAGCTTTATTTAAATTTGAAAGTTTCACATGATAGTCGAATTTTATATCAATCTCATCGTAGAAATCTCTAAAGAATGATCTCGAAGGTAATAAATGAAATGAATTACCTTTATTTGCCAAATAATAAATGTTTCTTTCAATGCAACCCAGTTTTTCAACTATTGTTTTCATCATTTTCATCTTTATTGCACCGGAAGTTATTTTCATTCCGTCATCTAACTTTTTGACATCTGATTTATTATTCTTTAGAATAGATTGAGTTAGTATATTTTCTAAAATTTTGGAATTCAATAAAAATATTTTTTTCTCATTCCAGTCAGCTTCAGCTTTACTAACATCTTTAAAGATAGTTTCTCTATTTTTCCATACCTCATTCAAAAAGTCTGAAAAGTAAACTATGTTATCGTCAAACTCTCTGAAGTATTCTCCAAGATGTTGAAATTTAGGATCTTTGTGTTTAATTTCGAAATATCCAAACCAGCTCATATCCAAAATTCTATCAGGTTGTATAAACTTTTCGAAATAAGCCTGTATAGTTGGATTAGAATTTTCATAATTAACTCTCACCCAATTTTGTATTAGTTTGTTCCACTTTTTCAAATATTCATCTTTGAATAACAAATCTGTTTGTTGTCCGATTAAATCGTCAGCAAAACTTAAAAATGAACCAGATTTTGATGTACTTAAATTCTTGTTGAGAAGAAAACTAAACTGTCTACCATCTTCTGTTTCAATTACAATATCTTCTGAAACATCTTTTGTTTTATTTGGTCCTATCCAATAGATTTTTCTAATCATTTCCGATCTGAGTTTCTCAGTCAGTAATAATTTATCTATT
>JALRHN010000309.1 GCA_023259575.1 Candidatus Kapaibacterium sp.
TCATCCATCTTCATGCGTTGCATCAATAGATCATTGAGCAAGGCACTGGCACCAATACGAAACAGCTTCGGATTGAGCCAATCTGGTCCAACAGTTTCATTGACCAAAACTAATTGTTTAATCGCATCCTTGGTATTTCTGATTCCGCCGGCAGGTTTTACTCCGATACGGGTGTTAGTCATCTCGTAAAAATCACGCACCGCTTCGAGCATAACCAAAACAACTGGGGGAGTAGCAGCGGGTGCAACCTTTCCCGTTGAAGTTTTAATAAAATCTGCTCCAGCTGCCATCGCTAAGAATGACGCCTTGCGAACATTGTCATAAGTAACGAGTTCGCCGGTTTCGAAAATAACCTTTAGGTGGGCTTTATCGCCACACACTTGTTTGATCTGCACAATCTCGTTGAAAACATCGATGTAACGTCCAGCTAGAAATGCGCCACGATCAATCACCATGTCGATCTCAGCGGCACCTGCGTCAATTGCATCTTGCGTATCTTGAATCTTGACCGCCATCGAGGCTCGACCTGATGGAAAAGCAGTAGAAACCGCTGCTACAGGCACATGTTGGCCGCCTATCAAATCTAGGTGTGTTCGTGCCACAGAAACCATGTCGTTGTAGACGCAGACCGCGCCAACACTTGGCACCGATGAATCAGTTGGATCTGGGCGAACAGCTTTAGTGCACAAAGCTTTTACCTTGCCCGGGGTATCAGCACCTTCGAGCGTTGTTAGATCCACCATTGTGATCGCTGTATCGATCGCCCAGCGCTTAGAGCTTGTCTTAATGCTTCGAGTTGCAAGCATCGCTGCACGAGCCTCAGCACCAACCTGGTCTACACCTGAAAGATTGTTGAGGTAGCTTTTTAGTGAGGCATCACTGCCATCGACTAAACCGTAAAAACTCACGATAACAATTCCTTAAGCGGTGGTCGTAGTTGATCCAAAACTACTTGTGCGGTCTTT
>JALRHN010000030.1 GCA_023259575.1 Candidatus Kapaibacterium sp.
AGAATTTCTATTCAGCATAATCCACAAGGTTTGATTACTGTACATGCAAGTGGTAAAGGAACAAGTTCAGCAATATATACAATGAAATATCCAGATATTTATGCTGCTGGCGTGCTATCATCAAAATTACGATTATCGGGAATTCATGTCCAAAATGGCTTATTAGGAAGAAAATCATCACCTTCCAATGCTAGTATTATGGCAGAGTTTAAAAGGCCTTTAGCATATATGATTTCTTTGGTAAATAAGAATAGCGATAATTTTCTTGCAGAGCATGTATATAAAATGGTAGGAGCCTATGCTGGTGGACATATCAATACTGGTAAAGTAGCTACAGAAACTGTCAAAAATGCTTTGTCTCAATGTGGTATTCCTGTAGATGGCTTATGTATTAATGATGGAAGCGGATTATGCAGAAAAAATCTTTTTTCTGCTTATGTACAAACAATGTTATTAGAAAAAGCGACAAAAATGAAATTTGGTGAGGCATTTAAGCAGACGCTATCTATTGCTGGAGTGGATGGTACTTTAAGAAAGAGAATGATAGGAACATATGCTGAAAACAATCTTTGTGCTAAAACAGGAACACTGAGAAATACAAGTGCATTAAGTGGATATGCATTTACTAGAGATGGTGATCAAGTTGTATTTTCTATCATCAATAATGGTCCGAATGTATCTAGTTTCAAGCAATTAGAAAATAAAATTGGCGCTGCCATAGCAAATTTTAGTTATCAGAATTATACAAGCAATGGAGTTCATTAATGATTAAAAACCTTTATATCTTGTATCTTATTTGTTTAACAATTATTGTTAATAGTTGTGGAAGTTCTCATAATAGTTCTGAATCAGCAAGTGTTTTGCAACAATGTACATCTGGTGGTGCAAGTAGGGCAAATAACTTTATGATTGTTGCAGATAAATTTTCTGCTGAAACTGCAATATTTGAACAATTTCCGGTTGCGGATTCACTGGGTTTATCTTCATTATTACCAATAGATGAAGTAAATGTTGCATTCGCAACAGAAAGTGGATATATAGGTATTGGAAATTCATCGAATATTCAATGGATAACTCAAATTTCTCATAATAAAGGTTATATAGCAAGTGGCATGTGTAGAGACAAATCAGGTAATTTATATGCAGTTTCTACTTCAGGTTATATGTCTGCAATAGACCCACTTGGAAAACTAATATGGAAGAAGAAATTATTACATGCCAATAAAGGATCTATTATTTGGTTAGACTTATTATCAGTTTCCGATGGTATTGTGGCATGTGGGGATACCTCAATTTTTAAAGTTGGTTTTGATGGTAAAGTCATATGGCGTCAAGATAGATCTTCAACCCCAATTGGAAATATAAGTGCAGATGCACATGGTAATTTATATTCTGCTCAATCTATTAATATTCCAGGTGGAACTGATACATTGGTATGTTGGAATCCAGAAGGTAAATTACGTTGGAAAGCTACATTGCCTTTTATTCGATTAACTACCCAGCCTTTAATTTTAAATGGAAAAGTATTTGTAGGTGGTGTGCGTATAGATCAACAAGCAAAAACACCTGCTCTATTCTGTTTTGGAGATGATGGCACTAAATGCTGGGAAACAATTATCAAAGAGACACCTCGCTTTTTATCTGCAGATGATTCCATGCTTTATTTAGTTTGTTCCGAGCCCAGAATTTCTGAACAGGCTAGAAGTATGATCACAGGATTTACATTGGATGGTCATAAAAAATGGCATGTCTATGTAAGTGCAAAAGCGGCTGCTCCATTATTGATAAGTAAATCTAATGTTGGTATGTTAGCTAAACATCAGGAATCTGCTTCAGACTTCTTTATTTTTAATAAATCTGGTGTTTTAGAATCTCAATTCTCATTTGCAGATCAGGGTAATTCTTCAAGGGCAGATTTCTTGCCATTGCCTGCAGTATTACGCGGTGGAAGCATTGCATTCCCTTGTTCTGATAAGTCTGGAATAGTAGCAGTTCAAGCAAAAAAAGGATTTTTATTTTAATATTGGCCTTTTTACAATTGTATTAAATGAACGGAATAAATACCACTGTGCGCCTAAACGTCCGATTCCAAGTCCCATTGCAGCAGTAATGATACCTACAGGATGAACGGTAGTTTCAATAAGAACAACTATTCCAAT
Source organism: Candidatus Kapaibacterium sp. (assembly GCA_023259575.1). Classification (GTDB taxonomy): domain Bacteria; phylum Bacteroidota; class Ignavibacteria; order Kapaibacteriales; family UBA961; genus UBA961. The sequence goes on from JALRHN010000030.1 coordinate 2,160, forward strand.
CATGCCAATTACTTCAATAATTGTAGAATAAGTAACAGAAGAATTCTTTTTTGAATTCATTAATACAGAACGAAAGTAGGCATAAGAGACTGCAAGAAAAGGATAAAAGAAGAGAATTCTACATGGGATAATAGAAAACTCTACTAAATCAGGTGTTAAACCATATAGTTTTGATAAAACGATATAAACAATAGGGGAATAAACAATAAAACTGTATGTAGCTGTTGTTGTAATTCCAAGTATTAAAGCAAATCTTCTTAATTCTTTATAGTATTTATTGCCTTGTCCAAGTAAAGCTAAACTTACTTCTTGAAAAGAAAATCCAAAACTTCTAAAGATAAAAACAAACGATTCTATTATTGGTAATACTGCTAATGATTCTAAAGACATTGGACTTCTACCAATAAAAAAAGTAAGTATAGGCACAGAAGCCATCCCTATTAAACTTGTTAATGCTAAAGGGGAATAATAACTAATCATATATGATGTAGTTAAAGGTTGTTCTGTTTTGATCTCTTCTTGAATCAACAGTTTTTTTATGGTTTCATGAACCATAATTCTTGTAGCTAAAGCTTCAAGTATTACACCAACTGTTAATGAAGTACCACCAATGATTGTTCCAGAAAATTGGGTGAAATGCGCTAAGAAAAGTGCAGTTCCAAACATCGTGGATAATCTAACGACAGTACCAACCGCAACTCTTTTTGTTAAATGAGCTCTAATCAATAATCCTTGCCAAAATCTTCTAAATCCTATTGCTGCAGGCCAAAATATCATAGAAACCAAACAACCATACATTAAATCAGCAACTGGTTTGGTTAGATGTAATATATTATAAGCTATCACAGAAAAAACAGAAGGGATAATAGTGATAATCATTCCAAGGGTAATCAAAATATTTAATTTGATTAAAAAACCTCTTAAAGCTTTATATGAATATGAGTCTCTTACCAATGCAATTGATGCACTTAACATCATAATAATAGGAGATTCTATAATCATAGCGATTGCTGTAGCTACGCCATAAGCTGCTAAATTATATTTAGGTTCTGATAATCGGGCTATTAATGAAGTTAATAATGGGCCTTCGGCAGCCATCATAAGCCAAGTTGCAGATAATGGAGACCAAAAAAGGAAAATAGAAGAGAGAGATAATTTGCTGCTTAAAGACATAAATAGGTAGTGTTAATAAAAATATACAATGATATTTTTATATAATGATTGGAATTGCCGTTTTGACGTATCATATCAACATTTATGGCATCGCTCTATGATTCTTCTTATGAATTGCCATAAGAGAATCTAAATTCGTAGTTTTGTGCACCAATATTTATGCTATGTAAAAAACAAATTGTAATGGCTACGATACTCAGCGCAAAAAATGTAGTAAAAACCTATGCAAATGGTCATACGGCTCTCAAAAATATAACTTTTGATGTTGCCGAAGGCGAGTTCCTTGCAATAATTGGTTTAAGCGGAAGCGGTAAATCAACATTATTACGCTGTATTAATAGATTGCATGATATTAGTTCTGGAACAATCATGTTCCGTGATAAAGATATTACCCAATTAAAAGGCAAAGAGCTTAGGAATCATAGACGCGATTGTGGAATGATTTTTCAGCATTTTAATTTAGTAAAACGTCGTTCGGTACTAGAAAATGTATTAAGTGGCACACTTGGTTCTATGCCTTTATGGAAGTCTTTAACCCATCAATTTTCTGATGAAGATATTCAAAGAGCAAAGCACAATTTAGAGATTGTAGGTATTGCAGAAAAAGCAATGATTCGTGCTGATGCTTTAAGTGGTGGACAACAGCAAAGGGTAGCAATAGCTAGGGCTTTAATGCAAAATCCTTCTATTGTATTGGCTGATGAACCTGTTGCTAGTTTAGACCCTGCAACTTCTCATTCAGTTATGAATTATCTTGAAAAAATAAATAAAGAAATGGGCAAAACTGTTATTTGTAATCTCCATTTCTTAAGTTTAGTTCGCCAATATGCTACACGAGCTATTGCATTAAAAGACGGTATGATTGTTTTTGAAGGTTTACCCCATGAAATTACCGATGAAAGATTTCGAGAAATTTATGGAGAAGATGCAGTGGAAATTCAAATCCGCTGATAGAATAATTATTTATTCATGAACTGTAGAGTAAAGTATGTCTTGGTTTTTACGTTCTAAAAAGAATATTGAACATTCCCAACAAAGAGATATGCCTGATGGACTTTTTGTAAAATGTCCTTCATGCGGCGAAATGATTTATAGAAAGCAATTTGAAGAGCAATTATTTACCTGCACTAAATGTGATCATCATTTTCGTATTACTTCTAAAGAATATATTGATATTATATTTGATGAAGGTTCCTTTGTTGAAACAGAGATATCTATTACATCTACAGATCCTTTAAAATTCATAGATACAAAGCCATATATTGATCGTTTAAAGGATGCTTATAAGCGTTCCGATGCCCACGATGCTTTAACTGTTGGATATGGAAATATTGATGGTAAACCTATCTCCTTTGCATGTATGAATTTTGGTTTTGTGGGTGGTAGTATGGGGTCTGTTGTTGGAGAAAAGTTCTATCGTGCGGCAAAACTTGCAATCAAACAACAAATGCCATTCGTAGTTATTGCTACATCTGGTGGCGCCCGTATGCAAGAAGCTGCATTATCTTTGATGCAAATGGCAAAAACAAGTGCAGTTCTTAGTGAATTAGCAGAGCATCATTTACCGTATATTTCTATTGTTACAGATCCTACTACGGGAGGTGTAAGTGCTTCTTTTGCTATGCTAGGTGATATTATCATGGCAGAACCAAAAGCCTTAATAGGATTTGCAGGCCCTAGAGTGGTTGAACAAACGATTCGAAAAAAACTTCCTGAAGGTTTTCAGCGTTCTGAATTTTTATTAGAACATGGCTTTCTTGATATGATTGTTCATAGAAAAAATTTACATGATACTCTTTCTCATGTTCTATCAACATTGATGGAATATCGAGTACAATAATACAAGCTTGATTATGGGAATAGCAATCGGCTTATTTATTATTTCTGCATGGATACTTCACTGTTTCTTTATATTAGAAACTGTTATCTGTTCTTTTGATTCTATAAGCATGTGGTTTCATATATATGTGCAAACATATTTAAGTGTAGGACTCTTTATTACTGCACATGATGCCATGCATGGAACAGTCTCTTCACAAAAAAAAGCAAACAATGCCATAGGATGGATTGCTTGCTTTTTATTTGCTGGTATGTCTTTTAAACGATTAATCAAAAATCATATGGATCATCATCGGTTTCCAGGCACCGAACAAGATCCTGATTTTGATAAATCTCAACGATATATTCCTTGGTTTCTCCGATTTATGATACACTATACAACGATTTCGCAATTAGTTATCATGGGTGCATTATTTAATATATTACAATTAAGATATTCCCAGTCAAGCCTGTGGCTTTTATGGGCTTTGCCTTCATTGCTTGGAGCACTTCAATTATTTACTTTCGGAACTTATCTTCCACATAGAACGCCCCACACAGAGCAAATGAAGCCTCATAATGCCAGAACTTTAACTAAAAATCATGTATATGCTATGATAACTTGTTATTTTTTTGGTTATCATCATGAACATCATGATTCTCCTCGTACTCCTTGGTGGAAATTATATTCTCTAAAAGAATAAGTTATAAGGTAAATTTCAATCCACCTAAAACAGTATAATAAACGATTGATTCAGATGTTCCTATGCTATTATAATAAACTCCAAGGGTAGCATTCATATTCGGCTTAATTTCCATAGCACCTCCGCCACCCAAAGTATACATAAGTGTTCTACCTGATTTTTCTGCAAAAAGACCAGCAACCCTTGCATCACTTTTCCAATAATTCAATCCTAATTCCATCATAACAAATGGCTTAATCTTACTATCATCCGATAAATATCTTTTTAAACCAATAAGAACTGGCATATAATATTCATTGCTTTCCATATCGCCTGCAACTGTTGATGATATCTCTGAAAATGTTAATTGATTAGCGCCAATACTCCACTCAAATTCAGAACCTTTTCCCCGATAATTTATATTTACTCCATAATAAAGGGCAGTGCCATATATATTATCCAGATTAGTACTTGCTATTGCAGGACCAGTGTGTATTTCAACTGAATATTGAGCGTAAAGATTCGAAGTAATGCAACATGTAAATAATACGATTAGAAGTGCATATTTTTTCATAAATATCCTATAAAATGATAATTAATACAAACAGTATATATCAAATTATAGCTAGTGTATCCCTTAAACAAATCCCCAAATCTTATTTAACATCAATTAACACTTTAATAATTAGGTTTATGATGAAGTATATGCTCTTTTTCTTCAGAATTCATTGAATCCAATACTTTATACATTAAAGAAATTCTTGGATTTCCCTGTAATTGTTCTCTATTACGATGATAAAATTGCCAATAAAGACTATTAAAAGGACATGCATCTTCACCATATTTCTTTTTTCTATCGAATCTACAATTCTTACAGTAATCACTCATTGAATGTATATATGAAGAGCTTGATATATATGGTTTGGTTCCAACAATGCCCCCATCTGCAAACTGGCTCATGCCTCTTGTATTTGGTAATTCAACCCACTCAATAGCATCTATATAAATTCCTAAATACCATGCATCTACTTCATCTGGATTAATTCCAGCTAATAATGCAAAATTACCGATAATCATAAGCCTTTGAATATGATGAGCATAAGCATATTCAAGTGATTGATTAATCGCTTTGCTCATACAGTTCATGTCTGTTTTACCTGTCCAAAACCACTCAGGTAATGTATTTTGATGATTAAAAAAATTCAATGAAGCATAATCTGGCATATATTCTCGATAAATCCCTCTAATATATTCACGCCAACCAAGTATCTGGCGTATAAACCCCTCTATTTGAGATAATGATATAGTTTCCTCTGAAGCTTGCCATGCATCTATGGCAGCATGTATTACTTCTAAAGGATGTAATAGTTTGGTATTAAGAGAAAATGATAATCGTGAGTGAAAAAGAAAAATGGACTTCTCTGTCATTGCATCTTGATATGTACCAAAATGTTTTAAAAGATGTGTGGTAAAATATGTTAATAATTCTAAAGATTCTTTTCTAGAAATTGGCCATGGTAATGATTCTTTATTGATTTTCCCTATAGTTTCAATTCCCATTGATTCTATCATCTGAACTAGATCCGAAACATTATGTTGAAACTCCAAAGGTGGTATTAATATATCTTGATTAGGTAAAGATTTTCTATTCTCATGATCATAATTCCATGTTCCACCTTTAGGACTATTCCCATCCATAAGAATAGAATATTTCTTGCGCATATATCTGTAAAAAGACTCCATAGGGACAGTCTTCTTTCCTTTAAACACTCTTATCCAATCTTCCTTGTCAGACAAAAAATGTTCAGTTGAATATAGCGTAGATGTAATAGATATTCTTTCACAAAATAGTCTTAATTCTTCCTGTAAACGCCATTCATCTGGTTGCTGATATTCAAAATGAGATATTTCCTGAGATGCGATAAAATGTTCGCAATTAGCTGAAATACTCTGCTTATTATCACGATCATCTAATGATATATAATGAATATTATGTCCAAAATTCGAACATTCATTCGAGAAATTTCTCATAGATGAGAAAAAAGCAGTGATCTTCTGAATATGATGTTTTACATATGACGTTTCCGACAGAGTTTCCATCATAATGTAAACGATAGAATCATCTTTTGTAGAAAACCATGAGTGATTTGAGTTAAGCTGGTCTCCTAGGATAAGTCTGAGTGTTTTAGGCTTATTAAGCTTTGCTACTTTGGAATGCATGTACTGCTTTTACCTTAAGAAATCGAGGAACGAAAGAACTAAGGATTAGCATAATGCGATTGCTAAATCCATGAATAGCAATTGTTTTGCCTTTCATCATTGCTTTATATGCATGCAAAGCAACTGGATATGATTCGGGCACGGGCATTGTACTAAATAAGCGAGATTTGTGCATTCCAGCAGATTGTTGAAAATTGGATTTAGTTGGGCCAGGACAATGTGCAGTTACAGTAATTCCTAATGGAGCTAATTCGAATGCAAGAGCCTCAGAAAAACTTAAGACAAATGCTTTAGATGCATAATAAACTGCCATAAGAGGTCCTGAATAAAATGCGGCTACAGAAGCAATATTTAAAATTTTACCTTTATTAGCTTTTAACTGATAGGATAATAGTTTGCATAATTGCATAAGAGCAATACAGTTTAACTGCATTAGGTCTTGTTGCTTAGACAAATCGGAATCGACAAATTCTCCATAGACACCGAAGCCTGCATTATTTACAAGAATATCAATTGAACAATGTAGGTTTTCTATTTCTTTACATAATTGATAAGCTGCATCAGGAACACTTAAATCACATACAATAATATGAGTAGAAATATGATATTGTTCTTCTAATTCTTTAGCTAAAGCATGAAGAGGGGCTTCAGATCTTGCGGTTAAGATAAGATTATGCTTATGAGCTGCCATTACTTTAGCAATCTCTTTTCCGATCCCAAAAGATGCACCTGTAATCAAAGCAAATGTATTATTCATATTATGGTTTAAGTTTTTTTGAAAAAATCTTCCTAAATTTTTCAACTTTTGGTTTTATAACAAAAGCACAATAGGGTTGATCTTCATTTTGAGAATAATAGTTTTGATGATAATCTTCGGCCTTGTAAAATATAGAAGCCGGTTCAAAAGTTGTGACTATTGGATTACTAAATATATGTGCATTTTCTAATTCTTGCTTATAGAACTCTGATTCTTTCTTTTGATATTCATCATAGTAAAAAATTGCAGACCTATATTGAGTACCGATATCATTTCCCTGCATATTTAGAGTAGTTGGATCATGAGTTTGCCAAAACACCTCTAGTAATTCTTTAAAGGTGATTTTACGGGGATCAAATGTGATTCTGCATACTTCAGCATGGCCAGTAGAACCAGAACACACTTGTTTATATGTTGGATCTTTTAGTGTTCCTCCCATATATCCACTTTCAACAAGAATAACTCCATATAGATCTTGAAAAACAGCTTCAACGCACCAAAAACAACCAGCTCCAAAGGTTGCATAAGCAATTGAATCAGAAGTTTGAATAGTAGCATCCATTATTTTTTTTCCTCGTTCATTGGTGGGTGATTTAGTTGCACCATTGCATGAATACAAAGCAAAACAGCAAAAAATGCATAGAAAAAACTGCATATAATCCTTTAATGATATAATGAGTTAGCCTAATAAAGAAGTAAGCATCCAAGCTGTTTTTTCGTGGACCAGAATTCTTGCTGTGGCAAGGTCTGCAGTTGGTGTATCATAGGCTTTATCAGCTAAAGGAATAATAGACCTTGCAGTTTTAATGATAGTTTCATTGTCTTCCACCAATAATGCAATCATTGTTAGTGCATCTGGAATATCTTCCATTTCAGGTATGGACGTTAACTCCTGGAACGCTTTAAAAGATCCTGGAGCAAAAGCACCAAGTGCTCTAATTCTCTCGGCTATAATATCTATAGCCAAGGCTAGCTCTGTATATTGTTGTTCAAATAATGTATGGAGTGTAACAAACATTGGTCCAGAAACATTCCAATGAAAATTATGAGTTTTGATATATATAGAATATGTATCTGCCAATAACTGAGAAAGACCTTGAATGATCAGCTCCTTATCTTTTTCAGAAATTTCTAATTGCTTTATCATAATACGAATCCTTTTAAAGTGTGATAATTGAAAAGGAATGATTAATTATTTCTTGTTTTGAATGTTTCAATAAGAGCTGGCAGAATAGAAATACATACAATAGCCAAAACAACTACAGAGAAATTTTTCTTAACAAATTCAATTTGTCCAAAATAGTAGCCTGCCGAGATAAGTAGTATGATCCAGAGAAGAGCGCCCCCGACACTAAAAGACAAAAAAGTGCGATAATTCATTTTACCTAATCCTGCAACAAATGGGGCAAATGTTCTTACGATCGGTACAAAACGAGCTATGACTATTGTTTTACTTCCATAATCTGTATAAAAGGATTGTGTCTTTTGGAGATATGATTGCTTGAAAATTTTAGACTCTGGATTAGAAAATGCTTTTGAACCTATCGTTCTACCGAACCAATAATTAAGATTATCACCAGAAATTGCAGCAATAAATAATAGTGGAGCAATGATAAATGGATTTAAAGATCCAACAGCACAAAGAGCGCCGATAGCAAATAATAATGAGTCACCAGGTAAAAAAGGAGCAATTACTAAACCTGTCTCACAAAAAACAATTATAGTAAGAATTCCATAAACCCAAGTACCATAATGAATTACCAGATCAGATAAATGTTTATCTAAATGAAGAAATAAATCTATAAAGGATGAGATTTCCATAATATTTGTCTAGAATGATTAATCTTTCTGAATAATATCGACAATCGTTTTGCCAAAAGTGAGTGAAGTAAGTGTAGAAAAACCTTTTGGCAATAGTATATGTTCAATGTCATCATGTTCTGCAATGAGTATACCTTGAGGACATAAGCTATTCGTTTTTTCTATTTCATGTAAGATTTTATTCAACATTCTTTCAATATATGGTGGATCGCAAAAAATACAATTCCAATATAAAGGAACATAATCTGGTAATTGCTTTAGATGAAATCCATTGAAAAAAGTTAAAGCATCTTGAACAGCAATTGGAGATTGATTTTGTGGAATGCCTAAAGAATGTGCGGAATGTCTTATTTCTTGAGCAATGTGTAATTCTTTCTCAACAAATATGCAGCGTTTAGCTCCTCTACTTATTGCTTCAAATCCCAAAGCTCCTGTGCCTGCGCACACATCTAATACTTCAATATTATCATCTTCAAAATTGATATAATGAGATAGAGCATTAAATATAGACTCACGCATACGATCGGTAGTAGGCCTAGTTTCATCGAATACTTTGTGTCCAAAACTAAGCCCTTTTAAGCGACCGCTGATAATTCTCATTTCTTACTCTCGTGTCAACTTTTGATATTTCAATCTATGTGGTTGATCTGCAGAAGTACCTAATCTAGCATGACGATCTTCTTCATATTCCGAATAATTACCATCATACCATATTACTTTGCTATCGCCTTCAAATGCAAGAATATGAGTAGCTACTCTGTCTAAAAACCATCTATCATGAGAAATCACTACGGCGCAACCTGCAAAATTCTGCAAAGCTTCTTCTAGAGCTCTTAATGTATTTACATCTAAATCATTAGTTGGTTCATCTAGTAGCAATACATTTGCACCATCTTTTAACATTTTAGCAAGGTGCACTCTATTCCTTTCACCACCAGAAAGAACACTGCATTTTTTTTGTTGATCTGTACCACTAAAATTAAATCTTGAAACATATGCTCTAGAATTCATGTCTCGAGCCCCTAAATGTAGAATATCATCACCACCAGAAATTTCTTCCCAGATAGTTTTTTCATTATCTAGAGGTCGATTTTGATCTATATAGCCAAGTTTTACTGTCTCACCAATTTTAATAGTCCCTTTATCTGGTTGTTCTTGACCAGTAATCATCCTAAACAATGTTGATTTTCCGGCACCATTAGCTCCGATAACGCCAATAATACCACCAGGTGGTAAATCGAAGCTAACATCTTCGAATAGAAGTCTATCGCCAAATCCTTTTGCCAGATTATCTGCTTTTATAACCGTAGAGCCCAAACGTGGCCCTGGTGGTATATAAATTTCAATGTCTTCATTATGCGCTTCTTGTTGTTCTTCTACCATTCTTTCATAAGAAGCTATACGAGCTTTACTTTTTGCGTGACGTCCTTTAGGATTCATACGAACCCATTCTAACTCTTTTTGAAGAACTTTTTGTTTAGCAGAAACCTGTTTTTCTTCTACTGCTAAACGTTTATGCTTTTGTTCAAGCCAACTAGTATAGTTACCTTCAAATGGATAGCCTTGTCCACGATCTAATTCTAATATCCAACCCGCAACATTATCTAAGAAGTATCGATCATGAGTTACAGCAATAACAGTTCCTGGATATTTATGTAAATGCACTTCCAGCCATGCTACAGTTTCAGCATCTAGGTGATTGGTAGGTTCATCTAATAATAATACATCTGGTTGTTGCAATAATAATCTACATAAAGCTACACGACGTTTTTCTCCACCAGAAAGCACGGATATCAATGTATCACCTTGTGGACATCTAAGTGCATCCATAGCTAATTCTAGTTTGCTATCTAAGTCCCAAGCATTTGCATGATCTATTTTTTCTTGCAGTTTGGCTTGTTTTTCCATTAATACTTCAAAATCTGCATCAGGATCTGCAAATTGTGCAGATATTGATTCATATTCTTTTAGCAGATTTACTGTCTCTTGTACGCCTTCTTCAACAATTTCTTTTACAGTTTTATTGTGATCCATTTCTGGCTCTTGGGACAAGTAGCCAAATGTGACATCTTTATTACTTGTAATTTGACCAATATAATCTTGATCGATTCCTGCAATGATTCTTAATAATGAAGATTTACCAGCTCCATTCAAACCTAATACACCAATTTTTGCACCATAATAAAAAGACAAATAAATATCTTTTAATACTGTTTTACTTGGCTTATAAACTTTACTTACGCCTATCATTGAGAAAATAATTTTATTGTCTACCATGCTGGCTATATCTCCAATAATCGATTTAGTTTTTAATTAGGGAATGCAAAAATACAGAGTTCTTAATGATTAACTTTATGCTACAGAATTCTTTAATTCATTAATAATGTGAATACCATTACTTGTACCTATTCTTTGGGCACCTGCTTCAATCATTTCTAATGCAGATTGATATGTACTTATTCCACCTGATGCTTTAATCCCAATTTCTGCAGGAAGATGCTTTCTTAACAGAAGAATATCGCTTGCTATTGCTCCACCGCCTGCAAATCCAGTGGATGTTTTAATAAAATCTGCCCCTGCATCTGCAACTAATTCAGCAGCCATTATTTTTTGATCTGTATTTAATAAGCAAGTTTCGATGATTACTTTAACCAAAGCTCCTGATTGATGTGCGGTATCTGTCACTGAACGAATATCATTCCAAACAATATCTTTTTCGCCATCTAATAATGCACCAACCTGTATAACCATATCAATCTCTTGAGCACCATCATGTAAAGCTTGCAAAGTTTCTGACACTTTTGCTCCGGTTTTATGCATTCCATGAGGAAATCCAATCACTGTACACACTTTGGTAGAAGTTCTATGTAATAAACTTGAACAAATTCCAACATAAAATGGATGAACACATACTGATGCAAAAGAATATTCTAAAGCTTGTGAACACAATAATTCAATATCTTTTTTAACAGCTGTATTTTTTAAGAGTGTATGGTCTATCATACGCACTAATTGTTCAGGATTAATATTCATTGTTTGTTCTAAGCGAAAGTTCATAAAGTACTATAGTGCTTGGGCTTGCATCGGATAATAATGGTGCAATATGAATTGATACGAGATATATTCCATCGTGAATGTCATTGTTAAGATTTAACATTTCTGTGATTGTTGCTTCTGTTCTTGTATTATCTGGATATTGCCAAAATGCATGATGAGCTGCTAATTCTCCATTGTCTATTTCGGGATCTACAGAAGGTAAATCTGTCAAAAAGTGTTGAATACCTTGATGTGCTATGTATTCCATTGCATCTGCAGTAAAGTAAGGTGGATTATTACCAGACCATACGATATTATCTTTATCTTTCTGAAATGTTTTTATTATTAATGCTTCGGGCTTTATATGATTTTCAAGAGCATGTTGGATCATTTCTTTTGTAATAATCATATCCCCATTAGGGGCTTTGATGGGGGAGAGAGTGAGCAATAAGCCTAAAAAATTATATGTCTTAAATGTATGAGCTATATAATATGGTTGTTGGGAAATGTGTCCTACACATTCAGTATGTGTACCATTTCCATGGGGTGCAATTGTAAGAATCGAACAATTGACTGGTCCGCCTAAACTTGTAGAGCCTATAAAATCACCCATAGTAAATGGTGAAAATTGAGGCATTGGTAAATGGAAAGCAGATGGATTATTATTTCCTGATTGCAGAGGAAATGAAGCAATTATCGGTTTAGATAAATCTGCCTGATACAATGATGTATGTATCGGTATCGAGACAATCATATATATCTGCTCATTTTTTTTATGAAAGTATACCAGACACTGCTAAAAACAACAATAAACAACCAAGTGCAAGTCGATAATAAATAAATATGCCAATTGATTTAGATCGTAAATAATTCAATAAAAAAGCAATCGCAGCATAGCCGCTAATTCCAGAAATTATAGTTGCAATCATTAATGAACTAAAATCCTCTCCTGATACTATTGGAATTGCCTTTTTTAGTTCTAATATTCCACTGCCTAAAACTGCTGGAATACTTAATAAAAAAGAAAATCTTGCTGCAGCTTCTCTATTTAAACCTAAAAAAAGTCCAGCTGTAATCGTAGTTCCAGAGCGTGAAGAGCCAGGTATCAATGCTAATGCTTGTGCTAAGCCAATAAGAAATGCATCTTTTAATTTTATATCTTGAATTGATCGTTCAAACGATGCTTTTTTTTCTGCATAACCCATACATAAGGCTATAAGTATGAGCATAATGCCGATTAAAAAGAGACTTTTAGTGATATCGCCTTCAATAATTTTTTTTAATGCTAATCCAATTGTGACAATTGGTATGGAGCCAAATAGAATAAACCAACCCATTTTGGCATTCATCGATTGTTGAATTGCTGGAAGTCTATTTCTGGTAAGATTCTCTTTTAAGAATGAAGCTGAAATACCAAAGACATCATTTCTGAAATAGATAAGTATGGCTGCTAATGTTCCTAATTGCATAACTGCAATTTGTGCTGTCCATAATTCCCCAGACTGCACAATACCTAATAATTTACCAACAATTGTTAAATGAGCTGTACTACTTACAGGTAAAAATTCTGTGAGACCTTGAATAATGCCAAGTAAAATTGCATCGAGTATATTCATAGTTTAACTATATACAATAACAGAATTTGTTTTTTCGGAGGCTAACTGTAAAGAACTAGAGGCATTTCTAATTAAGGAATCTGCTTTATCATAAGAATGTGCTTGAGCAATTCCAATGCTAACGGTTACAGTTAAACGTCTATTTCCAATCTCGGTTATAGCACTTGCTATTTCTTTTCTAACTCTTTCTCCCCATAGATGTGATTTTTCAAGAGTTTGGCCGATTAAAGCTACTGCAAGCGTTTTTCCTTCGAATTCACCTATGATATCATATTCTTTCATATTTGATTTTACTTTTTTTATTACATGTAGCAATAAATCATCTTCTATTTCAGGTAAATTTTCCATGGATTCATAGGTATCCATTTTAATTAAAGCTAAAGAAAAAGGATTTCCAAAATCTCTTGTTTTTGCGGTTTCTTCTGTCATTCTTGCATAAAATGCTTTAGAATTATATAAACCTTTTGTTTCATCCATTAATGCTGTAGAACGGAACATCTCATGGAATCGCAATTGTTCTATGATGGTTCCTGTTTGTTCTCCTAACATTTCAATAATATTAATATCATGAGATGGTAATAAAGTACCTGCACCTTCTAAAAATAAAGCCCCATAATTATGAGATTGAGATTTTAATGGAACTGCAAGAAAATATCCGCCTTGAGATGGTATTTCAGAATCACATACTCTAAGCTCATCTGTTATTGTAGCAAGAGCAGTTGTTTGTGCAGTTAAAATTGTATTACCAATTAGTGAATATTCTAAATCGATATGCATCCCTAACATTTTTTCAGATTCTTCTTGTCTATAATATACCTGATATACTGTCCAAGCTTGTTGTTCATAATCGAACATCCCTATTCCCATTGTGGTAAATTCCACTACTTCACTTGCTGATTCTAATAATGCAGCACATAAATCGGCAATTCCATCACCTGATGAAGCAATAATAGTTCTAAATCTGGTTATTGCATCAAGTGCTCTACTTGCTTGTAATAGGTCATACTTTCCAGTATAACTTTGAACTAAACCTGTAATGAGTTTGGTGAAATTCCCTAAAAATCCAATACTCATTGCATCATAAGCATCAATTTGATCGGAATCTGCAAATAGAACACCGATAACATTACCATTAAAATAAACAGGTACACCAATAAATGAAATTGTTTTGGCAGCGGCTGTATAATAACATAAAAGGTCTAGTTCTGCCGAAGGATGTATTTCTGTTAGAATCTCTGGTTTACCAGAATGTGCAATTTGGCTTATTACATCATTGCCAAAAGGCAGCTTTCTTAATTGTGTAAAGTTGTCTTTAGATTCTGATATATAAGATTCTATAACTAATTGTTTTTTATCATGATTGGCCCAAGCAAATCCTGCTGTTCTAGCATCTATTACAGATCGTATAGCCATTAATACTCTTGCCAATAGAAAATCAAATTCTTTTCTAGGCTCACTTGGAGCAGGCTCATTTTCTTCCATGAAATCTAGAAGCGAAACTTCTAAAATTGCCCTTTTGTGATTTGATACTGGCTCTATTTCTTCTTCTATAGATTGATATATATCTTCAGGTATTGTTTCGCTAATGATTGATTCAGATACTTCTTGCTCTATAATTGGATAAGGTGTATCGACGGTAAATTCTTTTTGAATAGGCTGAATTAGTTCACTATTGGTATCATTTGTATCATTATAAATTGTCTTTTTTATAACAATTCCACCTGAACTTTGTTTGCGAATTATACGTATTCCTTCGCCTACTTCTTCTATTTCAGAAAAAGAAGATTGTTGTTCAGTGGTTGCTGGAATTATTGGAGGAGCTTTTGTACTAGCCTTCATAGGCTGCTCTTCTTCAACTATTGGTTCTTCTTGCTGAAGTTTTTCTGCATCTTTAAATCTAGACTGAACTTGTGGAATTGGCCTAGATCGCATTTTTTCAAATTCTGCTGCTCTTGTATCATCTAATGTGCTTTCAAAACCATCAAAAACCATTCTTTTGCCTGCCTGCCCCGGCATTACTGTTACCCTAAATTCTGGTGGAACAGCAGAAGAGCCTCTGTGAGATTCAAAAGAATTAGAAAGCCTTTGTGATACTAACATAAAATGGCCAAAACCAGCTAAAATGGTAATACAAATACCAAT
>JALRHN010000310.1 GCA_023259575.1 Candidatus Kapaibacterium sp.
CGTGTGCATGAATATCGGAAGTAGTAGGGAGGTTATAAGTAGTGCCTACTTTTTTTATCAGTTCAAGCCCGTTGTCATCACCTATGCCGGTAAAAGAATTGGCACTAGTACGGTTGGCTTTACGGTAGCTTGCTTTAAAAACATATGCGATACCTAAGTTTTTACAAATTGTGCTTACTTTATCCGCTATTTCCATTACCAGCTCTTCACTTTCCACAACACATGGACCTGCAATTAAAAAAAACTGATTTTGATTGTACGATTGATTTGTAAATAATTCTGTAAGGTAGTTGGGATTCATGGGTTCTTGTTTGTAAGCATTATTCAACTAAGTTGGCAACCGTTTTGTGCTCTAATACAGAGAGTGTATTGTCTCTTACCTGGCACATGATTTTGTTGAGTCCACATTTTTTTTCGTTACAGTCGGCGCATTTTTCATAAAAGTTTAAACTCACGCAAGGAAGGAGAGCAATAGGGCCTTCAATTAAACGCATAATAGTGGCAAGTGTAATTTGGTCTGGTGCTACTTTAAAATAATAGCCACCGCCTTTCCCTTTTTTACTATCTAGTAAATCCGCTTTTTTTAATTCTAGTAAAATATTTTCTAGAAATTTTAAGGGGATCTTTTTTTCATTCGCAATAGTAGCAATCAGCACAGGACCATTGGTACTATGTTCAGCTAAGTAGCTTAGTGCTTTAAATGCGTATTGTGTTTTTTTAGATAGCATGGTAATGGTTTAAAGGCCTAATACTTCTTTCATCGAAAAAATTCCTTTGTGTGTTGCTGCATATTCGGCAGCTAAAACGGCGCCGCCAGCAAAACCTTTTCTGTTGTGTGCAGTATGGGTAATTTCTATGGTGTCAATAGCAGATGCATAAGTGGTCGTATGTGTGCCAGGGGCAGGATC
>JALRHN010000311.1 GCA_023259575.1 Candidatus Kapaibacterium sp.
GTGATTAATACTGTCACCCCAGAAAGCCATGTAGATCTAAAAATGTAATGAAAAAAGTCTTCTTCGGAGATCGCCCAATGATAATGAGTCCAACCGTAACCGCCGGTGGCTGGCGTCCTAATTGAGTATTCGAATGCAGAAAGCATCGGGACAAACACAAAAAGTCCCAAAAGTAGCAACGTTAAGGCCAAAGGTGGCAGCAGTTTCATTCTTATCGCTTTTGCCATTTTGCGCTCCTTCGTTGAATTGCAAGGTATGGAATTACCGCACATGCTGAAATCACAATCATCACAACACCAAGTGCTTTGCCGAGGTTTAGTTGGGCCGCTGAAACATTTCCGTCTAATAAGCCACCAATTTGTAAAGGTGTTAGGGGTAGGTTCCCTACAGTTAAAGCGTTTGCCGTTGCATAGGCTGAGAATCCACTGGCGAAAAGCAATAGGGAACATGCCATAAAACTGGGAAATAACAAGGGAATTCCGATTCTAATCCAATAATTGAATTGATTTGCTCCTAGATTTCGTGCCGCTTCAGACCATTCACGTCTGAGAGAAACTATGGCTGGTGAAAAAACGATAATCATTAATGGGAGTTGAAAATACGAATACACAATGAGAAGGCCAACAAAAGACCCAAGCGAAAATGTCCCTGAATATAGGTCCCAACCTAGATACTTCAGAATTTTAGTAAGTTGACCTTGAATACCAAGGGCGGCGTAGAACATAAAGGCTAGTGGAACACCGCCTGTATTGGCGAGAACTCCACTCATCACCGCAATTGTGCGACGAAGTTTGGAATTTCCTCGAGTTTCTATGAAATATGCAGCTAGCGCGCCGGGGAAGGCTGCAATCGCAGCCGAAAAGACACCAATTTTTATTGAGTTAATAAAGCCCGTTCGGTAAGG
>JALRHN010000312.1 GCA_023259575.1 Candidatus Kapaibacterium sp.
AATCTCTATTATTAATTCTGGATTATTATTCATTGCTAATACTATTTCATCAATGATTTGTTCATTTCCAGCAGACAGAATTGAGGTACCGCTTTCGAACTGAATATTTGCTAAGTGTATAGAACCTTTATTTTCATAAAACTGAAATAAAGATTTATCATAATATCCATGTGTATATCCAACTATGTCTTTCCTTAGTTGAACAAATAGTCCAATTTTATGAATATCCGCAGATGTGGGTGGTTTATATGTTATGCGATAATGATTTTTTATACTTTTTACTATATCAGCTAATACATATGGAAATTCTTTGATTGTGTAGATTCTATACATTTTACCACCAGTAGCTGCAGATAATTTTTTAAGAGGTTTTTCATCTGTCATGCCATATGCAATAGAAAATATTGGAATATTAAGTGCTCTACTTAGTCTGATAATACTATCTTCACGAATCTTTGAAGAATTATCACCTCCATCGCTAAATAAAACGATAATGCGTTGATGCATTGAAACTTTCTTTAACTCATCTATTCCTGCAGCTGTACCATCATATAAGGCTGTACCACTTCCATAACTTTTCGTAGAATCATTGTTAAATGAAGATTTTCCATTAATTCCTATAGACAACACCGATGAATAATCTCTTAAGCCATCAATTTTAAAAAGCGATGTATAAGTTTGATAATTATTCATTAATGGTACTTCTGTAAATATCTTAGATGTGAATTTTATAACAGATATATAATCTTCATCATATAACATATCCATTGTATTTCGTACAGCTTCTTGTAATTTAATTGCACGTGAATTTCCCATTGAGGGAGAATGGTCTAAAACAAAAGATAATGCTAATGGATTTCTTTGGTCTTCTCTAATCTCCTTAACTGAAAAAG
>JALRHN010000313.1 GCA_023259575.1 Candidatus Kapaibacterium sp.
GTAGCAGTTAAGGGACAATTTTATTTGCGCAATGCTACTAAAAATGCAATTAGACCAACCCAATCATTTTACAGTGTACAAAGTATTATCTATCAATCCAGCATTGGCAAAACAATTCATACTTTTCATTCTTTCAATAATCACTTGCTGATATTGATTTGCCTCATCTTACCAATTATTGCTGTATTTGATAAGTTTGTTCTTTCTGAACATGCTTTCATATGGCATCTGTGGTGGATTTTTTCTAGTATCATGTTCATTATTTCTTGGACAGGATATATTCTTCCTTGGACGCAATTCTCTGCTACTTCTTATGCTATTGTAACAGGAATATTAGAATATCATGCAGATTGGCTAGGCGGCAATGTAGTTTCAAATATATTGGGAAAAAACTCCGAAGATTCTATTGCTAGATTATTTACATTACATTCGATTCTTTTACCCGCATTACTATTAATAATTAGCAGTGTTTATCACAAAAAATTAAGAGAATATGTTCACATATATGTGTCATCGAAGCTCTTTGGGTTATATACTTTTATACTCATAATATTTGCATATATATGCTCATTTTTTGTAGGAGACAAAATACCCGCAGATGCTTTTCTTACAAAGATAGAAGCATTAAAACCAGAATGGATTTTTCTTCCTTATCATGGAATCATTCTAAGCTTACCTACTGATGCTTCTATTATTGTGATTCTATTAAGTATTATAGCTTTAGGATTTATACCTTATATATCTACACACTTTAAACAAAAAATATGGATAGTAATACTATTTAGTATACTTCTATTATATGCCTTGTTGTCTTATTCTTGATACTGAATCTGCATTTTGGTGATTACGCCATAAATACCAGACTGATTTACAGACCTAACGTAAAT
>JALRHN010000314.1 GCA_023259575.1 Candidatus Kapaibacterium sp.
ATGAAGTTGATGGAAAGATTATCTTTAAAAATGAAAACATTATCGATCTTGAGGCTGATGAAAGAGCACAGAGGGGAATATTTTTAGCATTCCAATACCCAATTGAAATTCCAGGGGTATTTATGAATAATTTTTTAAAAACATCACTGAATGCAGTTAAAAAAGCAAAAGGTCAAAAAGAAGTAGATGTAGTTGAATTTTTATCTTTAGTTAAACAACACGCTAAAAAACTTGGCATTAAAGATGAGCAATTAGGTAGAGCTTTAAATGTTGGTTTTTCTGGTGGAGAGAAAAAACGTAATGAAGTTTTGCAAATGTCTCTATTAGAACCAGATCTTGCAATTTTAGATGAAACAGATTCAGGATTAGACATTGATGCTCTTAGAATAGTTGCAGATGGAGTAAACGCTTTAAGATCACCAAATAGATCTTTCTTAATCATTACTCATTATCAAAGATTATTAGATTATATAAAACCAGATTTCGTGCATGTTATGGTGAATGGAACTATTGTTAAAACGGGTTGTTCTAAGCTTGCACAAGAACTTGATAAGATTGGCTACAAAGAATTTCAAAAAGCAATCTAACCAACATGAATACTATTACTGATATTAAAGAGGTAAATGAACTAAGAACACTTAGTTTAAATCTTTTTAATAAACACGGTTATCCAACTAGAAAAGATGAAGATTGGAAACAATCTCAACTAAATTATTTTTTAGAAAATAATAAACAGCTTGAAATTTATAAACCTAATAATGAAACTATTAATGAAAAAGTTTTTGAAAACTTTAAACATAATAAAATTGTTATAGTAAACGGATTAGTTCAAAAAACAGACTTTGTTGGAAAAGATAAAGATAAATTAATCATCACTACAATT
>JALRHN010000315.1 GCA_023259575.1 Candidatus Kapaibacterium sp.
AAAGAAAACTGTAAGATTTACTATATGTTTCATAAAATAACCATTAAAAAGTTGAAGAAATAGAAAGAGAAAAACCATTAGAAGCAGGAACCGGACGGCAAACACCACCCACACATAAAATTCCTCCTCTTACTCTTCCATAGCCCATACTTATCCTTAATGCATCCTTTACATAGATAATATTACCACTTAGATAATTTAATCTTCTATCTGGATCTTCATTGCCATAATTATATTCATTAAAAACAGAAATAAACCATGCTGGAGCAATTGTATATTCAGCTAATGCATAAATCCAATTGCCATTATTATTATCTAGCTTTGGATGAATTGTTTTCCCTAATGAATCTAATTCTCTGGGTTGATCTACTCCTGAGCTATCGATAAATCTATGATCTGCAGACATATGTTGCAATTCAAATCTGATTGTATTTGTAGCATTAAAAGAATAAATAATTTCACTAGTAAAAACATTAGAAAGAATTGCACCTGTTCCAGGAGCAACCTCAATCAATTCTTTAAGATAGTATTGGCGCATAAAACCAAAATTAGTCTTTAATTCTTTGCTCCATTTTTTTTGAATTTCTATATTAAAATCCTCGAAAAACAATTTTTTACCAAAAGAGAGAAATTTAGTTGAATACAAATTTCCTTCAGATAATAATTTGCCATTTACCGTATTTGTATCATATACATTTTTAGTTGTATCAATTGCATTGACTCTAGAATAATTCAAATTAACTGTAGTGCCATATTTCCCTCCCAAAAAACTACCTTTAGGAAAAGAATATAAAACATCAGCTTGAAGGCCAATTTCTCCATTTGGTTGTGTTGAATATGGATATAAAGTCAATAGTCTATATGTATATTGTTTGGT
>JALRHN010000316.1 GCA_023259575.1 Candidatus Kapaibacterium sp.
AGCTTAATGCCTTGAAAGAAACTTAAAAGTTCTAAATGTGAATTATTTATTATACTCAGAGAAAACACATGGTTACAATTTTACAATTACTTGCTAGCAGCCTGATACTTTTATCGTTCGTTCTAGTTGTTGGAGTTCCAGTTATATTAGTTTCTCCAGGAGAGTGGGAGAAATCTAAAAACCTAGTATACACAGGTGCAGGATTATGGTTTGGATTAGTAATAATAACAGCTGCTTTCAATTCATTTGTTATCTAAATTCAATGCATAAAGGATGTCTATGGCAAAAAATATAGACATTCTTTATCTAAAAATAAAAACTGTTGACATTAGTCTGTTAATATTATATAACTAGGAATAAGCGGATATAGCTCAGTGGTAGAGCGCAACCTTGCCAAGGTTGATGTCGCGCGTTCGAATCGCGTTATCCGCTCTAATCTTAAAACGAATATCATGATTTCAAAAATAAAAATAATAAGTATAATGTATAAAAAAACTTGTAAACTTGTATGTATATATATAAGAAGAGAGTGGGATTCGAACCCACGGAAACCTAAGCTTCTTCTGATTTCAAATCAGACGCATTCGACCAGCTCTGCCACCTCTCCTAAAAGGTTCAACGAAACATATTTGTTTCGTTGATTCTTGTGTCTAGCGACTTATAGACTTAGTAGTAAACTTAACTTCTGATGGATTTAAGTTCTTTCCTATAGAGTGAGATACATTACCAACTCCAACTCTACCTGCATTAACTTTTTCAGGGAATACACCATCCTTAGGATGAAGATACTGAACTTCACCACTAGGGAATATTCTGTAAACCTTGTAATCCGTAATTTTAAAAGAAGTCTTAACTTGAGTTCCTAAAGCT
>JALRHN010000317.1 GCA_023259575.1 Candidatus Kapaibacterium sp.
CCTTTTTAAGCGGGAGACGAGATTCGAACTCGCGACTTTCACCTTGGCAAGGTGACACTCTACCACTGAGTTACTCCCGCTTAATGGACAGTAGCGGGATCGAACCGCTGACCTATGGATTGCAAAACCATCGCTCTCCCAGCTGAGCTAACCGCCCTTAGGTGGCTTTGGCAGATTAATAAAAAACTAACGTAACAATTATGTAATAAAAGTTCTGCCAAAACCACCAAGCCAGATGCAGGAATCGAACCCGCCACATACGGTTTACAAAACCGTCGTTCTACCGATGAACTAATCTGGCATAATTTAATTATACAATAAAACTCCTTGAACTGGATTCGAACCAGTGACCGTTCGGTTAACAGCCGAATGCTCTACCGCTGAGCTATCAAGGAACATTTACGCAACCAGCAGGACTCGAACCTGCGGCCAACTGCTTAGAAGGCAGTTGCTCTATCCGCTGAGCTATGGTTGCAAACATTATTATTTATACACTATATTATGGTGTGATTATCTCCCAAATCGGGAATGTCATCCAACCATTTTTTACAGATATTGTTGTCTGTTTGAACAGACCTGAAGCCAATGCGTCTTCAGCAATCTCTGCATTCTCAGAGTATGTTTTTGCAAAGAACTGGTTTTCAGCCAACTCAATGTCACAGTCTAGACTAGTAGAAAGTTTAGTGAGCGGATAGCCATACTCATCTTTTAACAGCACAGCAAGGTTACCATTGCTGTATCGGGTAGTTTCAACATGAGCGACACCGTAAGAAGTAGTTTGCATTTTCATACTACTATAGATGGCATTAAACCTTTTTTAAGATAGATTTAATGCTTTGTAACTTTTGGCGCTAAGCCAAAAGATG
>JALRHN010000318.1 GCA_023259575.1 Candidatus Kapaibacterium sp.
AAACCCGTTGTTTTCTATGATTCCGTCTGCAATTCTTTTTGCTCTATCAAAGTGGAAGTCCGATGTGACCACGTATATGTCTGAATACTTGTTTGGTTCTTTTTCCAAAATTTGGCGGAACATCGTGAAGTTCTCTGCAGTGTTGGTGGATTCCTCGTCCAAAATATAGTTCCACTGGGGTTGAGAACCGTATACGAACGGTACATTACTTGCGACGATTTTCTTCATTTTCTCTGCTTCCGAGACCTTGTCTGCCATTTTGTTCTTGATTCCGCCGCTGAATCCCCACACGATGTTTTCTTTGGGCAAAACAGTTGTAAGCTGGACCGCGGTTTGAATGCGGTCGTTGAGCAAGTAGGCGACGTGGCACCCCAGGACAATAATTAAGATGTTCATGATTAATTTGCAATGTTTTTATGTTTCTCTGCAGAGAAATGTAAAAAGAGTTCAATTTTAGGGGAACCGAAGGTTCCCCTATGACCCCTCCTCTGTAGGGAAACCTACGGTTATTCAGCGTGCGAAGCACGCTTACGCCCTACGACCCCTTCCCTTTTAAAAAGATAAATTATAAGAAAAAGGAGGGGTCATAGGGGAAAGGGTGAAGTCCGACGGGCTTAACGTAGTTCCCCTAAAATTGAAGTCTAAATTGATTGATTGTAAAAAAGCATAATAACAAATAATCAATTAATGCAATGGATAAGGAATATCCGACGAATAAGGAATGTCCGACAAATAAGGAGAAATGTCCAAAAGAAGATCTGGGTAAAGAATTTCTGGACTCACTCAACGAAAAAGAGAGAATGGCCTATCACATTGCAAAAAGCCATTTGGGCACAATGTTCTCTCTAGAGAAAAGCAATG
>JALRHN010000319.1 GCA_023259575.1 Candidatus Kapaibacterium sp.
TGTTGCAACGCCATCAGCGATAAGCGCATTTCCCATTTGTCCATCGAGGTCTTTTCCGGTCATTGCCGCTACAGCCTTAACGTGTCCAACATTTTCCGCAATAAGTACCAACACAACTGGCAGGAAGAGCAAGATGGCATTTACATCGAATGAAGGTGAAGTAAATGTGGGAAGTGCGAACCACTTAGCCGCCTTTACTCCATCAAAGTTGATATCTCCTTGAAGCGCAGCAAATGCGTAACCAACAACTATTCCTCCAAAGATGCTGATACGGCTGAGGAATCCCTTGGAGAGAGCGCCGATAAGCGCAACTGAAACGAGAGTAACGATTGCAGTGACGGGGGCAGCTTTGAAATTATTATTGGCAGCTCCTGCGAGATTGAGACCAATAATCATCACGATTGAGCCAGTAACCAATGGTGGCAAAAGCCAGTTGATCCATCCGATTCCGACTGCATTTACGATAACTCCGACAAGCGCTAGAAGTACGCCGGTTGCAACAACGCCGCCAAGTGCAACAGCGATTCCTCCGCTTGCTTGGGCTGCCGCGATTGGAGCTAAAAAGGCAAATGATGAACCAAGATAGCTAGGTACTTGGTTTTTGGTAAGTGCGAGGAATATCAAAGTTCCCACACCTGAGAAGAACAAAGTTGTACTTGGTGGGAAGCCCGTAATGATTGGGACTAAAAATGTTGCGCCGAACATTGCGGCGACGTGCTGAACACCTACTCCAATAGTGAGAGGCCAAGCGAGACGTTCGTCAGGCTTTACAACTTCACCATCTTTAACTGACTTTCCATTTCCATGCAGATTCCATGATAGAAGCGACATTACATTCC
>JALRHN010000031.1 GCA_023259575.1 Candidatus Kapaibacterium sp.
GAATTTGATAAAATCGTACAGTTTAGACGCTCCAACAGATCTTTCGATCCCAATATCAAAGTACCTGATGAAATTATTCAAAAAGCACTTGAACATGCTATCTTGTCTCCAAATAGTAGCAATATGCAATTATGGGAATTTCATTGGATTTCTTCTAAAGCAAACCTTGAAGAATTTATACCACTTTGCTTAAGCCAATCTGCTGCTAAAACAGCACAGCAGATGGTTGTATTTGTAACTAGACAAGACAAATGGAAATCTCGAGCACAATGGAATGAAGAAAATGTAAGGAAAACTATTATTGGTGAACCAAATGCTATTCAAAAAGGCGGATTAGATTATTATAAAAAAGTTATGCCTTTACTGTATATGCAAGATATTTTTGGAATTATGGGATTAATCAGAAGAGCAATCAGTTTTTTCCTTGGATTTAATAAGCCATTTTTTCGTGCTGGTGGCAAAGCTTTTCAAAGAATTACAGTACATAAATCTTGTGCTTTAGCTGCACAGACTTTTATGTTGTCAATTGCTTCACAAGGATTTCATACATGCCCAATGGAAGGCTTTGATGCTATAAGAGTAAAGAAAGCTCTTAAGCTTCCAAAAGGAGCCGAGATATCCATGATTATTGCCATTGGCAAAGGAACCGAGCCAGGAATATGGGGTCCAAGATATAGATTACCATATCAAGAAGTAGTTGTAAAACATTAAAAACAAAGCCCATGAATCACATTCATGGGCTTTATCATTAATTTTAAAAGTAGATTAGAAACCAACAACAGCTTCTACAACCACACCATTAAATTTTCCACCATTAAAGATATTATCAGTAGGAAAATCAGTATAGTTTTGGGATACATATTCTCCTTTAAGAAGAACATTTGGTGTTACAAACCATCCAGCAGCAAAGGCCATTCTATCTATACCAACTTCATTTATCTTAGGAGCTAAAGCAGTTCCACCAGAACCAGCAAGATTCAACATTTCTGCTTTAACAGCATTATATCTAAATCCGGCATATACATTGTTTTTTCCACCCCAACCAAAACGATAGATACCATCTATTGCCATTTGAGTGAATTTTCTATCTGAATCATAGGATGCAGCAGAGCGACCAGTATTCATATCATAATCTGCAAATAGTTCAAAACCATATGCATTAATCAATAGATTAATCATATTCGCATTTACTTCATCATTCATATTTGGATTAAAACGTCCAGAGGTGAATTGGGTAGTTGCAATAGGTTTGGGTGCATTAGGTGTTGCTACTGCATTGGCTGCTGCACTTTCCATTACTAAGAAATAATTGGATCCAGTTCTATCACCAGAAAACAATGTATTTGCACCATTTTTACCTTTCATATATCCAGAAGCAGTTAAGCGAACTCTGATATCATCATTTAATGAATTATCATAACCAACTTTCCACAATAAAGACATAGAACGGCTATCATCGCTATAAGTTAATGTTGAATCGGCATTTTTTGCAGTACTTACTGGGTCAACATTTCCTTTAATCTCACCATTTGTCATACCAACCATCGCTAAAAATCCATTACTTTGAACATACAATTCGCCACCAATTTCGGTAGCAAATGCATCGATAATATAATTTTCTATAAATGGATTAAAAATAGTATTTCCTCCATCAGATCTTCGGAAATGGGCATCCCCATAATTAATTTCTTGATGTCCTACTTTAAGAGTCACATAGTTAAACACCTTATCAATTAAATCACTCTTTAAGAATTTCATCTTGTCAATTTGGATATAACCACCCTTTACCCATGTTTCATTATGATGTCTTGCAGATAAATAAGTAGTGAGATTTAAACGCACTCCATCTTCTAATTGAACATCGAATAATAAGTTGGCAGAAGCTGTATTGAATCCAGATGTAATTGGATAAGGTAAATTCTGATTGTATTTTGTTCCGCTTAGGACAATATACTTAGCAGGTGCAGTGTTTTCATGGCTTAAAGCCTGAAACTGCTGAGTAAATCCTCCGCCTATACGAAGCTTCAATCCTTCATACTTTGATCCTTCTACTTTAGGTGTTTCAAATACATTCATTCCGTTCAAATCATTAGTGCGGAAATATTGCATTGAAGGAAATTGAGCGAGAGCAGGAATTATACTTCCAGCAACAAATACTGTAATGAGTGCTTTTCTAAACATGGTTTTCATAGCACTTTCCTCGATTGTATAATGAATAAACAATAGATGCTTCCCTCTAAAGTATTTATCAATCATCTTTTCATTAGATTAAAAATATGTTAAGAGTTATTGCATTTTTAATTTTCAAAGTTTGGATAAAAAAGAGAATACATTGTCAGCATTCCCTTTTGTAACAATGGAAAATTCAGATATTCTTCGCTCATTAATTATGACAATTATCATAGTTATAGAAAAATAAATAGAGCACTTTTGAATAATGAGAATGCATCATATTATAAGCTCACACATAATAATTATGAGAATTATAAATGGAGAAACACCATGAAAAAAAGTAATCTTATCGGCCTATTTGCTTGTATAAGTCTTTTATCACTATCTACTGTACATAGTCAATCTTTAAAAATGGCAGGTTCCAGTAAATTATGGATTGATGGAACCTCTACTTTACATGATTGGAAATGTGATGCTAAAGGAATTTTTGGAAATTTTTCTATCCCAGATGATGTATTTGGGGCAAAAGTAGGTGAGGATATAGATATCAAAGCATCTATACAGATACCAGTAAACAAAATTTGGAATAAAGAAGAAAAATTAGTCGAAAATTTAAGAGAAGCATTAGAAGATGATAAGTTTTCTAGTATTAAATACACTGTTATTAAAGCAACGGTGATTTCTAGTGATGCAAATAATGCTAAAGTTAGAACTAATGGAAAATTAGCAATACATGGAAATGAAAAAAATGTAACAATCGATGTTCAGTTAGCAAAACAAGCAAGTGGAATGGAAGCTAAAGGATCATATTCTCTAAAAATGAAAGACTATGATGTAGACCCTCCAACTATGTTTTTGGGGACAATTAAAACTGGAAATGAAATCAAGATTTCTTTTGAATTGGATTTAACAAAATGATAAATAGAAAAAGTATGCTCACCACATACCTAATTTCTGTGATATTACTTATACCTTCTCTTCACGCAAATAATTTGGGTAAATATCACATACAAAGAGAAAGCACTGTGTGGATTGAGGGAAGTTCGAATATTAATACATTCAAATGTGTTTCGTATAAAGTGCATGGAGAAGGAATTCTAGATAGTTCAATAAAGGCTGCTCCTATAATTGGCTCACCATTTAATGTTCGTTTAAAAGCTACTTTTGCAATCACAGTAAAATCAATGGATTGCGGTAATCCTATGGTTAATAGTGATATGTATGAAGCATTAAAAAGTGATGATTTTACTACATTATCTTATGAACTAAAAAGAGTTGATTTGCTTGGGGATATTAGTAAAGATGATGGGGCATTTTATGCAAATA
The DNA here is from genome assembly GCA_023259575.1 of Candidatus Kapaibacterium sp. GTDB lineage: Bacteria > Bacteroidota > Ignavibacteria > Kapaibacteriales > UBA961 > UBA961. Next base: position 3,499 of record JALRHN010000031.1, read on the forward strand.
CTGTAGGAATGTTAACCGTTGCAGGGTCCCCTAGAGAAATCAAAATGAAGGTAAAATTAACTTCATTGGGAAATGGAAAATATAAAATCGAAGGAAATAAAGAGGTTCTTATGACAGATTTTGGCGTAAAACCTCCAACAGCTATGATGGGCTTGCTTAAAGCACATGATAAGCTAACATTCTATTTTGATATTATTGTAGATGGGTAAAAACATATGTCGATAAAAGAACGGACATCTACACTTAATATTCGTTTTTCTTAAGTAGAGAAAGGCAAAGTAAAGAGTGTATATTCACCTTTTACTGATTCAATAAGCTTTTCACCCTCTGTAGTTGTGATAAAAGTTTGTGCCCCAGACTCTAATACTTGCTCTAACACTCTATGAGTTCTTTCAGCATCTAATTCGCTAAATATATCATCGAAAAGTAAAATTGGTGTTTCATTTCTTACTTCTTGAAGATATGTGAATTCAGCCCATTTAATGCTAATTAACAGAGATTTATGTTGTCCTTGAGATGCAGTTTCTCTTGCTCTACCACCATGGATCATAATCTGAATATCATCTTTTTGTGGACCAAACAAAGTGGTAGCTCTTCTATACTCATCAATTTCTAGTAATTGTGCGGCAATTGTATATGAGTCTTTAAAATCCTGAAAAGAAATAAGTTTGTTTTCTTTTTGAGTGTCTGGTATATATTCAATTGATACTGTTTCTTTTGTACCACACATTGTTTGATATGCTTTTAAAAAATGTGGTGTAAATTCTTCTATAAAAGATGCCCTAGCAGCACCAATTCTAGCACCATATTCTATAAGTTGATCTGTAAGTACACCAAATAATCCTTTATCTACAGAAACTCCTTGAACCTTTGCTTGATATAATAATGCATTTCTTTGTTTGATTATTTTTTTTACTGTAATTGCATCGTCTACATATACTTTTCTTGCTTGGGATAATAAAGCATCCATAAATCTTCTTCGATCATCTGGTGCTCCAAATGTAATTTCTTTAAAATCAGGAGATAAAACAATCAATGGAATTTCGCCTAAAATATCTTTTGGATTCATTCTATCTCCTAAACTAGAATGAATCAATTTTCTAGATCCTTCTTTATAATGTACCCCGACTCGATAAGGAATACCTAGATCAGAAATCGCTTGAACTCCAACTGTATACGAGTCAAATCCCTTTTTTATCAGGTCGCTATCAGCAGAAGGTAAAAATGTTTTAGATAAACCACAAATAGAGATAGCCTCTAAAATTGTTGTTTTTCCTGAACCATTTAAACCTGTAATTATATTCAATAATGGAGAACACTCCAAACTGCTCTGTTCATGATTTCTAAGATGCTCCAGAGTAATTGTTCGGATATACATATAATGTTGTTTTTGTAAAAAATAATACAACAAATTACGGAGTTAATTCAGTTTGTAGAAATTTCTTTCAATCTGAATCGTCTTAAAAGCACATGATGAGCACATAAGCACCTAATCAGATAATTCACCAGAGAAAAAGTATGAATCTCCAAAAATTTACACTAAAGGCTCAAGAAGCCTTACAAACTGCTCAAGAGATCGCAAATGGATACTCAAATCAGTCTATCGAGCCAATACATTTACTAGCAGCATTATTACAAGATTCTGCGGGAATTGTACCACCAATGCTCATGAAAATTGGCGCTAATTTGAATTATCTTAAATTAAAAGCAAATGAATTCATGGAGTCTTTGCCTAAAGTGGCTGGATCTTCATCTACTTATATTTCTAATGGACTAACTCAAATCCTGGAAACTGCTCAAAAAGAAGCTCTTTCTATGAAAGATGAATATGTTAGCGTAGAGCATTTATTACTTGGTTTTACTCAATTTCAATCTCAAGCTTCTCAATTGCTGAAAGATCAAGGGATTAACAAGGATTCTTTAAAAAAAATACTATTAGAAACTAGAGGTAATTCTAAAATTACAGATCAAAATCCCGAAGATAAATATCAAGCTTTACAGCGTTATGGACGAATTTTGAATGATGAAGCTAGAAAAGGAAAGATAGATCCAGTAATCGGAAGAGAAGATGAGATTAGAAGAATTTTGCAAGTTTTATCCAGAAGAACTAAAAATAATCCAGTTATTATAGGAGAACCTGGTGTAGGTAAAACAGCAATAGTAGAAGGTATTGCACAAAGAATTATAAGTGGCGATGTTCCAGAAACTCTTAAATCTAAAACTATTGTCTCTTTAGACATGGGTTCTTTGATTGCTGGTACAAGTTTTAGAGGACAATTCGAAGAACGTTTAAAAGCAATTGTACAACAAGTAACAGAGTCTGATGGAGAAATCATCCTGTTTATTGATGAACTTCATACATTAATTGGGGCTGGTGCAACTGGTGGTTCTATGGATGCTGCTAATATTCTAAAACCTGCTTTAGCACGTGGCGATTTGCGTTGTATTGGCGCTACTACATTAGATGAATATCAAAAATATATAGAAAAAGATCCAGCTCTTGAAAGAAGATTTCAGAAGGTATTGGTAGATGAACCAACCATTGATGATACCATTTCAATTTTGCGTGGTCTTAAAGAACGATATGAAGTACATCATGGTGTAAGGATTACCGATGCTGCCATTGTGGCTGCCGCTCAATTATCTTCACGATATATAACTGATAGATTTTTACCAGATAAAGCTATTGATTTGGTAGATGAAGCTGCTAGTAAATTGCGTATCGAAATTGATTCTATGCCAGAAGAACTTGACAATTTAGACAGAAAAATTCGCCAATTAGAAATCGAGAAACAAGCTCTGATTAGAGAATTACAAGTTGATGAATGATCAATCTGATAAATAAATATATGCCCCCAATGAGTTACACTTTTTGGGGGCATTTTTTATGGACTTAATCTAACAATATGCCAAGAATCTTGATGTTTATTATACTTCATTCTATCATGCAATCTGCTTGGACGTCCTTGCCAAAATTCAAATGATGATGGATGAATGATATAACCACCCCAAAAATCTGGTAATGGAATTTCCTTGCCTTCATACTGAGCCAAACATTGCTGATATGATTCTTCTATACTATGTCTGCCCTGGATAATGCTACTTTGTGCCGAAGCCCAAGCTCCCAATTGGCTTTCTCTTGGCCTAGAAACAAAATACGCTTTACTAGTTTCTGTACTTATTTTACTAACCTTACCTTCTATTCTAATTTGTCTTTCTGCCTCTGGCCAAAAGAATAAAACACTTATATATGGATTATTCTCTAATTCTTTGCCTTTTCTGCTTTCATAATTCGTATAAAAAATGAATCCTCCATCTTCTATTCCTTTTAATAAAACAACTCTTGATGAAGGCTTATTATCAGCAGAAACTGTACTTATTACCATTGCATTTGGCTCTAGAACACCAAGTTCTCCAGCCTGAAGAAACCATTCATTAAATAATATAAATGGAGAATCTGGAATCTGATGTTCTTCTAAACCACCTTTTGTATAATGCTGTCTTAAATCAGCAAGATTTTGTGTTAATGCCATGGAAAACTCAATTATTTAAGTGATGATACAATTGTATGAACATTTGCTTCTAACATTCCAAGATATGTACCTGCCTTTTTACTTTTGCTATCTAAAGCATCAGAAAAAAGTTGTCCACCAATGCCTACACTTCCTCCGGAAGCTTGTACATTATACATTACAGACTCTATAGATCTCTTAGGAACAGACGATTCAATAAAAATCGAACGAATTGAATATTGCTTAATTAATGCACTTAAACGCATAATATCTTGAATACCAAATTCAGCTACTGTAGATATTCCTTGCAAACCAACCACTTGCATGCCATATGCACGACCAAAATATCCAAATGCATCATGTGCAGTTATCAATATTCTTTGTTTAGCAGGAATTAATTCGATTCTTTGTTTCGTCCAAGCATGCATTTCATGTAGTTTTTTTTGATACTTCTCATATGTATCACGTGAACTTTTTGCTTGTATGGGATAATGCTTATTCAATGTCCAATATATATGTTGTAAACCCTTACTATATAAAGAGATATCAAACCATATATGTGGGTCGTGAATTCCTTCTCCTAAAGACATCAGAGATGATTCTGGAATACCATCTGATACAGCAATCACCAGTTTATGTCTTCCCACCTTTTTAAGGATTTCTGTCATTTTCCCCTCTAAATGGAGTCCATTATATACGATAATATCTGCAGAGCTCAATAAACCAACATCTTTAGCTGATGCTTTATATAAATGTGGGTCTACCCCTGGCCCCATCAATGACTCAACAACAAATGAACTATCTAAACTATTACTTAATATGTCTGCAATTATTCCTGTAGTAGCAAGCACATGTATTTTCCCATCATTTTTTTTGGGTGATACACAACCATAAAAGGTTATTGCTAAAAAAATTGCAAATACAATATTGTACATAGTTTTATATTTCACTTTTGCTATACATATCTTTTCAAACACTTATATCTTCAAAAATATCAATATTTACATTGTAAAGTAAACCTATTGATATAATTGAATTATTGCCGAAATAAAGGGTGGATTGTTTCGTACATTTGCATATTATTTTACTACTTATTTTAGTCTCTGATCTATGTTGCCAAGAATCTCTATAGTACCATTACTTTGGTGTTTAGCACTAGCTATAGGATTATGGGGTTATGTAAGTATGACTACCCCAGCAACCATTTATATGAGATTTCCCTTGGTAATTGATTTACCAGAAGAAAGGGCATTAGAAGTTCAACCACCAAGCGAGATTTCTATAAAAGTAAGAACATCGGGCTGGCAATTATTGTATTTACAATATTTTAGTTCGCAACCAGAATGTCATGTTGATGCTTCTAAAATGACAGGCAGGATATCTGCAAATGGAGAATTACTTATTAATAAAATGGATATTCTTCAAGGGATTAGGCCTTCTATAAGTTTAGAAAAAGTAGTTGAACTCAATCCCGAAACAATTTCGCTTTCTACAGGTATGTTATTCAGAGAAACTGTTCCTGTAGAATCCAAAGTATCTATTATTCCTCGCGATGGATTTGATATTGTTGGTACTATATCTGTAAAGCCCGATAGCATCGTGTTAAGAGGCAATAGTAATATTGTACATTCAATATCTTCTTGGGCAACTCAAAAATTAGAATTTAAAGATTTGGCCGGCCCTTTTTCATTTACAGTTCCCTTAAAAGACTCACTTAAAAATCTTATTACAAGCGCTGTAAAAGAAGTTACAATATCAGGTGATATTCAACAATCTGCAGAGATTTCAGTTTCTGATATACAAGTAGAAATTATTGGAGCTCCAGATGGACATCAGCACAAAATCGAGCCTGCTTTAATTACTTTACATATTCGTGGTGGAGTTAAAAGACTATCTACTCTTACTTCTCAAGATTTTAAAGTATTTGTAGATTATTCTTCATTAATAAATGATTCAATAGGACAAATTAAGCCTTCAATTAGCGTTCCTGCTGGGATTCATATTTTAGGTATGGAACCCCAAAAACTTATTCACCGTAATATCATCAAATCATCGGATAAATAAGTATTTATGCGCTACCCTGAACATCTTATAGAACAAATCAGAGCACAGTCAGATATCGTAGAAGTAATCAGCGAATCTGTACAATTAAGAAAATCTGGTCGTGGATTTATTGGTTTATGTCCATTTCATCCAGATAAAAAACCGTCTATGAATGTTAATCCCGATTTGGGAATATTCAAATGCTTTTCTTGTGGTAAGGGTGGAAATGTTATCACATTTTTGATGCATAAACAAGGCCTTACTTTTACAGAAGCTATTAAATCTCTTGCCTTTAAAGCCGGCATTCCTTTGCCTGATTACCCCGAAGTTAACAATGAATCAAATGAAGTCTATAATCGCAGGGAAGCTGCATTTAAAGTTCTGGCAGCAGCAGGTAAATTTTATCAACAAACATTGCATTCTCCAATTGGGGAAAGCATCGTAAGATATTTTCTTGGCAGAGGATTTGATATATCTATTCAAGAACTTTTTGGCCTTGGTTATGCTCCAGACTCTTGGACTGATACCCTATTAGAAATGCAAAAACAAGGCTTTTCAGAACAAGCTTTAGAAGATGCTGGTTTAATTTTAAGGCGAGAAAAAGATGCTAAACCATATGACAGATTTAGGGGCAGAGCAATTTTTCCTATTCATGATCCTTTAGGAAAAATTATTGGCTTTGGGGCCAGAAGAATGAATGAAGATGATAATCAGCCAAAATATATTAATTCTCCTCAAAGTTTAGTATATGATAAAAGCAGGGTCTTATATGGCTTAGCACAGGCAAAAACAGCCATTAGAACCGAAGGAAAAGCAATTCTAACAGAAGGTTATGCTGATACTATTGCATTAGTTCAAGCTGGATTTACGAATGTTATTGCATCCAGTGGAACAGCTTTAACCATCGAACAATTGCAATTGCTAAGTAGATATTGCAAAAAAATATATATAGTTTATGATGGCGATAGCGCAGGAATTCAAGCTTCATTGAGAGGAATGGAATTAGCTGTTGAGTCCGGGTTTGATGTCTGGATGGTTACTTTACCAGAAGGAGAAGACCCCGACAGTTTTATTAAAGCGCGTGGTCCAGAAGATTTTCGAAGAGCATTAAGAGATGCTAAATCTTTTCTTCAGTATAAATCCGAGACTTTAAAAAAACAAGGTTTATTTGATACTGCATCTGGAAGAGCCCAAGCAATTAGGTCTTTAGTTGAAACTATTGCAAAAGTTCCTGATACCCTTCAGCATGATTTTCTTATTCAACAATTAGCCGATTCTATGCAATTGAGCTATTCTCAATTAGAAAAAGTATATGAAGAGTTAAGAAAAGCTAAATTTTCAATTAGTAAAAACGATCAACAAAAACACATATACTCAGATCAAATTCTTGGGCCTGAAGCAACCGATAAAGACATTATATCTGCTCAAGAAACATCTTCTGCTGTCACTCAGGCTTTTCCAGAAGAAAAAGAAATTTTACGAATCGCCCTTACCTCAGAAAATGCTTTGCGATATATGACGCAAGTTCTTGGTATTTCAAAAGAAGCATTTTTATCTCCTTCTGCTTCGAAACTATATCAATATACTTTAGATATCTTTATTGATAAAGGTGATACAATTCTTATTCAACATCTAACAGATCGCACCGATTTACCCGAAGATGTTCGTAATTTATTAATGGATATTGTATTTCTTAAAGAAGATATAAGTGCCAATTGGACAAAATTTAAGGTAGAAATTCCGCAAGAAAATGTTAGACGAGGTCTTATGGAATCTTTAGCTAAACTTCGTTTAAGACATTTAGAAATAGAATTAGATTTTTTAAGAGCCGAACTCAAACAAAATCCCAATAATGATAGAGAACAACAAATTATGATGCGTCTTCAGGAAATCCTGAAAGAAAGGCATGAAATTCCAATGAAGTTTCATACTTCACTTATTTAAAGTATTATCTATGAATTATTTTATTCTTACAATTCTTATCGCACTTAATGCCCTCACTGTAATTCAATCTCAAGATATATCTCACAATCTACCCTCAATTTCTACACAAAAGGCTGCCCAACATTTAGGCTTTCTTGCTTCTGATTCTATGCGTGGCAGGAATACTCCAAGCCCAGAACTTGAAAAAGCTGCAGAATATATAGCTAATCATTATAAGTCTTTAGGTTTATTACCTATTCAAGGTTCATATTTTCATAATTATACTTTAGAAAGACTTCATTTAGATACTCCTACAGTTTGTATCTTAGAAAAAAATGGCGCTCAATTACCATTAGCATTAAAGGATGACTTTATTCCTTTTGAGTACTCAGGAAAACAAAAAATTCATAATGCGGCTATGGTTTTTGCTGGTTATGGAATCACTGCATCTGAATATTCATATGATGATTATGCTTCGATTGATGTAAAAGGGAAAATTGTTGTGATTCTTAGAGGTGAACCTCAATCAAATAATGAGAAAAGTATTTTCGATGGGAAAAAGAATACAAAATATTCTAGAATGACATCTAAAATTCGATTGGCTGCGCAAAAAGGTGCAATCGGCATGATCATAATCAATGATCCTCTTACTACTTTACGCTTAAAACCAATTGGTTTTCCTTGGCCATCGCTCTATCCTAATATTCCTGCAGATGCATTACCTTTATCTAGAAAAAGACAAGGAGCTCCAGATTTTCCAATTATTCATGTTGGTGAAAAAGTTGCCGAATATTTATTCGGTAGCGTAGATTCCCTTAAATCTCTTATTAACCCCATAGAAACATCGCTTATTCCAGCCTCAAAAGATCTTTCTGCTACTGTCAATTCATTATATGTTACTTTAACTACAGAAAAAGTACCTGTCAGAAATGTTATGAGCATGCTTCCCGCTGAAGAAAAAACAGATGAATATGTCGTTATTGGCGCACATTATGATCATATCGGCACTGGAAAACCAAGCAAACCTGGCGAAGATTCTATCTATAATGGGGCTGATGATAATGCAAGTGGAACAACAGGAGTTTTATTAGCAGCTGAGTCTTTTGTAAATGCAAAACAAAAACCCAAAAGAAATATTGTTTTCCTAAATTTTAGTGGTGAAGAAAAAGGTCTTTTAGGATCTAAAGCTTTTGTAGATAATCCTCCTTTGCCTATTCAACAATGTGCTGCAATGCTAAATATGGATATGATCGGTAGAAATGTAGGTTCATCTCTATTTATAGGTGGAAATACTAGATGTAAAGAACTTATTACACTAAATGAAGAAGAAAATGAACGACTGTTCGGTCAAGATAAATTTGCACTTGAATATACCATAGAAAATTTCTTTTATCGTAGTGATCAGGCCAGCTTTGCATTAAAGAAAATCCCTGTTATCTTTTATTTTACTGGAGAGCATGAAGATTATCATAAAGTTGGAGATGAGATTGAAAAAATTAATCTTGAAAAGCTTGTAAAGATTACCACATTGTGCATACATACAGCACAAAAGACAGCTAATTTGGAAGGAAGGCTTCCATTTACTTCTATGCCGGGTGATGAATTACAGGAATAAAGTATGAGCATATCACAAGAGTTAAAGATTCGCTTAATACAAGCTTCTATATCAAATGAAGATACAAGAACTCGAGTTCATAGGGGGATTTCTTGGTTAAAGGCTTCAGAAAACGAATCCTTATCAGATGATTTACGTTTTATGTGTTTGTGGACATCCTTTAATGCTTGCTATGCATCCTTGTTAGAAGAAATATATAAAGATGAAAGGGGTAAAATGTGGGAATTCTTATCCAAACTGATTGATCATGATAAGCATAATAGTATATCTCAGTGTTTGTGGGACGATTGTTTTGAACAAGCAGAAGATATAATCGACAACCCATATTTATTTCGTGATTTTTGGCAAACTGTCCATGGGGATGATACAGAATGGGAAGATAATTTTGAACAATCGATACATAAAGCTAAGCAATGTAAAGAGCAAAAAAATATTCTTTTATACTGTATGACAGTAATTGAAAGAATTTATATTCTACGAAATCAACTTGTTCATGGTGGGTCTACGCATGGCGGAAAAATGAACCGTCAACAATTACAACAATGCATACTCATAATGGATCAATTTGTGCCAGTAATAATGAATATCATTATGCAAAATCCAGATATCGATTGGGGACTATTAATGTATCCACCATTATAATGTTGAAGATTTATTTCTTGAGTTTGATTGTATCTAAAGCTTGAAGTGCTTCTTCTGCAAGATAAAATGAGCCTGTAATGAGTAAGGGTTTTTTCATTTCAATCCCTTTATACACTGCCTCGGCAACAGATTCAAAATATTCAGTGTTCTGTATATAATCTTTAGATAATAAAGCCAGTTGTGAAGCTGGCATAGCCCTTTCTATATGTGGAGAACATGCTAATAAAACATCGCAATAAGGCTCAAATAATCTAAGCATTTCTTGAATTGGCTTATCAGCCATAGCACCAAATACTATTTGCCATGTATTTTGTGAATAACCGCATATATCTATTGTTTCAAGAAGACGCCTAATACAAGCAGGATTATGTCCAACATCAATTATTACAGGAGGATATGTCTGTAATAACTGAATTCTACCATGAATACCAGAAATCAAAGAAGTGAATTCTAAACCTTTTCTTATTGAAAGCTCATCACATGGGAATAATGAAGATATTTCATGTAAAGTAAGAAGAGCAGTTTGAATATTACGAATTTGATGTGGACCAGCTCTTTCTGATTTTAGTTCTAAAAATGTTTGATTTCCAATATAAAGATCTAAGCTCATTGTAAGATCTTTATTGTACCGAACAGATTGAACAGAGCTTTCTTCATCTATAATTAAACAAGAAGATGCTTGTTTATGAATTGCAAAATTTTTGAAAAATGTTTGTAATTCACTTCTATGTTCTCCGATAATAACTGGAGAACCTTTTTTCATAATACCAGCTTTTTCGCCAGCAATTGAAATGAGATCCGAGCCTAAATATTCAGTATGATCTAAATCAATTGAAGTAATAATTGTAGCTAAAGGAGAATGTAAAACATTTGTTCCATCTAGTCTTCCCCCCATACCAGTTTCGATAATTGCTATATCTACATTCTGTTCAGCAAACCAAGCAAAAGCCATTGCGGTAGTAACTTCAAAAAATGTAGTATGCTCTTTTTCAATTTCAGGCATCATCTTAGAGGCTAATCGGGCAATATCTTCATCTGGAATACACTCTCCATTTATTCTTATTCTTTCATTAAATAAGCGTATATGAGGCGAAGTATATAAGCCAGTTTTATACCCTGCACTTTGTAATATTGATGCTAAAATGGAACATACAGAACCCTTTCCATTTGTTCCGGCAACATGAATACATGGATATAATGTTTCAGGATTATCTAAAAAAGACAATAAATACTGTATTCTTTCTAATCCAGGCTTTATACCAAATCGATGAAGAGAAAATAAATAGCTCAGTAAATCCTGAATCGAATCTTTTTGAGACATAAGAAATCAAAAAAGAAATAAGACAAAATCCAGTTTCAAGTGTCAGTTTACTAACTTTGCATATAAATAAAAAAGCCGGAATATTATCTATTCCGGCTTGAGAGCCAACTATCGGACTTGAACCGATGACCTGCTGATTACAAATCAGCTGCTCTACCAGCTGAGCTAAGTTGGCTTCTTGCTCTCTAAAATCGAGATGCGAAAATAGAGATTTTTTTACCTTTTGCAAATATTTTTAGCAAAATTGTGTTTTTTAATAATCATACGCATATAAATTCTTATAGTGTTCAGCATGATAAAGAGCTGTCAAAACCTATCATTTCATTAGATATATCGTTGCCTGAAGAACAATTACATATTCTAAACAATATCAATAAGAATTCACAATATACAATAGGCATTCATCCATGGAATTGTCATGTAGAAAAGATAGATAGTCTTTTTTCTTTCATAAAAGAACATGCTCAATCAATTGTAGGTATTGGTGAATGTGGATTAGATAGATATGCAAAAGCTGAAATGTCTGCACAAGAAACAATTTTCATCAAACATGCAGAATTATCAGAGACATTAAAGAAACCTTTAATAATTCATTGCGTAAAAGCATTTAATGAATTATTAAGAATTCATAAAGATTTTAGTCCCAAAATGCCATGGATTGTTCATGGATTCAATAGAAATCCAGAAATTGCAGAATTATTATTGAACAGAAATATGATTCTTAGCATTGGAGCCGTTTTATTAGATAATCGACAGTCTATGATAGATATAATGAACATGATACCAGATAAACAATTAGTATTAGAAACAGACATATCTACAGTTTCAATAGTAGAAATCTACAAAGCAGCTTCAATAGCAAAACACATGACATTACAAGACATAACATTTTCAATAGAACAAACAATACACTCAATTTATGGACATATCTGAATCAAAAGTTCCACATTGGAATAGTCGTTCTGCCCTATTATTTGGTAATGATACATTAAGTACATTATTAGATAAACATGTATTAGTTGTCGGACTAGGAGGCGTGGGCTCTTTTGCTGCCGAATTCTTAGTTAGAGGTGGAATTGGCGCTTTAACGATAGTAGATGGAGACACAGTAGATACAACAAATCGCAATAGACAATTACCAGCTTTGGTTTCTACAATTGGTAAATGGAAAACAGAGATCATGCAAGAACGATTATTAGATATTAATCCAGATTTGCGATTAACTGTTCATAATACTTTTATCATGCGTGAGATTGTTGATGAAATATTAGTCCCCCATTTTGATTATGTAGTAGATTGTATCGATACTTTAGCTCCTAAAATTAGTTTATTGAAAAAAGCATATGCAAAAGGGTATCCAATTGTTAGTTCAATGGGTGCGGGTGGTAAAACAGACCCTACACTCATTGATATTGCAGAATTCAATAAAGTTCATCATTGCAAACTTGCCAGATACTTAAAAAAGAAATTATATAGAAGTGGCATCAGATCTGGTATTACAGCTGTATTTTCACCCGAAGAGGTTTCTGAACAAGCTTTACAATTAACAGAAAACACTTTAAATAAGCGCTCTTATTATGGAACAGTTTCTTATATACCAGCACTATTTGGTGGACACTGTGCATCGGTTGTATTAAGAGATTTAATGGGCACTATACATCTAAAAAAACCCGTTCCTATTCTAGAACAACATATACAAGAATAAGCATACATGCAATTATCCTCTATCAGTATTTCAAGGCCTGTTCTTACAATCGTAATGTCTACAGTAATTATCCTATTTGGTGCAATTGGATATTCATATTTAGGTATTAGAGAATTTCCTGCTGTAGACCCACCAGTTATAACTGTTAATGCAGTGTATCCAGGTGCAAATGCTGATATTATTGAATCAAAAATTACCGAGCCTTTAGAAGAATCTCTTAATGGTATAGCTGGCATTACTTCACTTCTTTCTGTTAGCCGCGATGGTGCATGTACAATTACAGCAGAATTTGAATTGGGAAGTGGTTTAGAAAATGCCGCCAATGATGTAAGAGATCGTGTTTCCAGATCTCAAAGGCAATTACCTGCAGATATGGACCCCCCAACTGTATCAAAAGCTGATGCAAATAGTGATGCAAT
>JALRHN010000320.1 GCA_023259575.1 Candidatus Kapaibacterium sp.
AGGAACTATAGCAACACTCTTCCTCTTATTATATATTTCTCTTAATAACTCACACATTACATAAAAGATATTCCCTTAGATTTCATATGCATTCTATCAATCAAAGGAAATCCAGTTATTTGTATTAATTCGCCCAAAAGATGAATTTCCACTTCTTGATCAATCTCTATACTATCACTCGAAATCTTATCCGATAAATAATGAAACTGCTGATTACTCGAACCAGCCAAACCATTAGTAATTCTTTTTTCTTCTATATATAAACCATCAATTAAAACATCTATATAATCCAAACATTTCTCTAACTTACTATCCCCTCGAATTTCCCTAATCGTATAACCAGAAAAAACAATAACCCCATCACTCAAATCCAATTGTTTTATTTCCCTTAGTAAATAAAACAATTCTTCTGGTTGCTCGAAAGGATCACCACCAGAAATAGTAACTCCTGAAACACTCGAATTTTTAATCTCCTCAACCAAAGAATCTATATCTACCAAATTGTTTTTATAATGACTCCAAGTTTCAGGGTTATAACAATTCTTACACATCTTCCTACAACCTTGAGTCCATATTACAAATCTATCTCCAGGACCATTTACTCTACTGCTCTTTATTGTAGAATGTATATTTATCAACATAGTTACCCTCGAAAAACTTAAAACAATCTCTCACTAATTTTTGAACCTATTCTCTAAACAACAACACCTTAAACATCCCTCGAAAAAATAATTAAAAGTAGGCTCGAATTTTATTACTCGAAAAGAAGGAAAGTTTTGAACGGGTGTAGAATAATATATATTACGACTCTTTTTTATATTTAGAATT
>JALRHN010000321.1 GCA_023259575.1 Candidatus Kapaibacterium sp.
AGAAATTAATCTTAGGAAAACTTTAGCCAGATTTGTTTACTTTATCGAGCAAACAAATAATGGTAGAAAGAAAGAAGACATCCTCAAAGAATTGGAACTCACAGATGAAGAGTTCCAATTCTTACTTTCTACAGCTTTGGTTATTTCTACACTGAATGATAATGAAGCAAAATTAGTTACACCCGTAGAAGAACACGAATACTTAATTGGTGGATGTATGTTACGTGTAAATCGAAAAACATTAATGACATTATGACCATTGCGTTGAAAAGTGGTATAATTTTGTTAACTTGTTTTTACTCCTCCAATTAAAACAAGTGTTTAAGAGCAGGCAAGATTTCCCCTTTTCTTGTCTGCTTCTTTTTATTTTGATATAATGATTGTATGAACGTAGTTATCGAAGCAATCCCTAGCGTTGATTCTCATTTGTTTTCTTACCTATCTTTCGAGTATGACAAAGAACTATTGAGTGATATTCATGAAAATCTTACTACTATCAAAAAAGATTCTCAATTAGTTTTTAAGATGGATGATGGTTTTTTGAAGTGTACTGAAGGTGGCTATGAATCTATCCGAAGACGAGTGTCAATTCCCGATGTTGAAAAGAATAAGTACCATATCAAATTAAATACATTCCAAAATTCACCATGTACATTTAATTTAGTTGATTGCAGGCTTAATATCGACAATGGATTCTTTTATTTTACAGGCATCACAATTAAGAACAGAAAGAAAATCGAATATCAATCTGTTAATTTCGACAGACTTGTAGTAGAGAAGTTGTTAAAGGAAGGGTAACACCTTACTCTTTTATTA
>JALRHN010000322.1 GCA_023259575.1 Candidatus Kapaibacterium sp.
AACCTTTTAATGAATGAATTGCATCCCAATACTCTTTTAAAGTGCCATTGGAATTACCCATTGCATGGCTGTATTCGCACATGATTAACGGGCGCTTAGCTTTCTTAGATTTTGCATAAGAGATGATGGCGCTGATGCTTGGATACATAGGCACAACTACATCTGTTAAATCAAAGTTTGCAGTCCAATCGCCACGAATCGCACCTTCATAATGAAGCGGTCTGGTTGAATCAAAGCTTCGAACATATGCAGCAGCAGCGCGATGATTTAGCCCCGCACCAGATTCGTTACCAAGTGACCACATCACGGCAGAGGCATGATGAATATCGCGCTGCACCATTCGCGCAATGCGATCTACCCATTGGCTCAAATACTTTTGATCATCACATAATTGATTTTGGAAAGCATGGGTTTCGATATTTGCTTCATCGATTACATAAAATCCAAGTTCGTCGCATAAATCCAAGAAAGCTGGGTCGTTTGGATAGTGCGAAGTGCGCACGGCGTTGAAGTTATATTTTTTAAGCGCAAGTAAATCGGCGCGATAATCATCTTTGCTAATTACACGACCGGTACGCTTATTGAAATCATGGCGATTAATGCCATAAAAAATAATTGGTTGGCCATTTAGTAAGAGCTCGTTACCTTTAATTTCAACGCGGCGAAAACCTACGCGCTGAGTAGCAGTCTGAACGACTTTGCCGCTTGGATCGGTAAGCACATATTCAACGTTATAAAGCGTTGGGGATTCGGCAGACCAGGGCAGAACTGGCAGTTTTACGCTGAAATCAAGGGG
>JALRHN010000323.1 GCA_023259575.1 Candidatus Kapaibacterium sp.
AGCCTTTAATTAATGATATTAATAAAGTTTTGCTTAATGCAAAAAATAATAATATTTCACATTTGTTAACTATTGGAACAGGTTTAGATAGTTCTAAAAAAGTTTTTGATATTGTTGAGAAATACGAAAATATTTATGGTTCAATTGGTATTCATCCTAATTCAACAACTAATCATTTAGCTGATTTAGATGAACTTCTTTCTATAAAAAAAAAAAGTAAAAAAATAATTGCTTTTGGTGAAACGGGTCTTGATTATTTTTATAAAAGAAGTGAAAAAAAGGATCAATTATATTCATTTGAAAAACATATAGAACTTGCAATCTCTGAAAAAGTTCCTGTTATTATTCACACAAGAGATGCAGATGAAGACACACTTTCAATTATTAAAAAAAATCATTTGAAATTAAAATTTTTAATACATTGTTTTACTGGTAGTTTGGAATTTGCGAAAAATTTATTAGAACTTGGATGTTTAATTTCTTTTAGTGGGATAATAACTTTTAAAAAATCTTCTGATTTGAGAAATGTAGTAAAATATGTTCCTATTGAAAAAATGTTAATTGAAACTGACTCTCCGTATCTTAGTCCAGATCCATTTAGAGGTAAAAGTAACGAGCCGGCAAATGTTAAAATTGTAGCTGAAAATGTTGCCTTAATTAAAGATATTTCTTTTGATGAAGTTGCAAATATAACTACAAGAAATTTTAAGAATTTTTTCTTTAATGAAAAAAACTAAAATAATTTTACTAGGATGCGGAAGTTCATTAGGCGTGCCAAGAAT
>JALRHN010000324.1 GCA_023259575.1 Candidatus Kapaibacterium sp.
CAATGATTACTCTTCAAATTCCTCATCACATTCAATGTTTTCTTCCACATCACCCTTTTGGTCAATAATATTTCCCTTAAACTCAGATTGAAGAAGAGCCTCCTCTCAATAAGTTTTTATCAACCATCCACACCTACAACATTGACTCTCCTGTCAGTTTCTACATTAATTTCCCCCCTTTTTCATCATCATTATTCTTTTTCTGCTCCTAACTTCTTTCAATTTTAAATCTTCTACAGATTCTGTAATTTTTGCATTTTTCAGAATCTGTTTTATTAACATTTACTCTGTGAGGCATAATTTATTAATTAATTTTAAATTATCAAAAAATATTGATCACAAAATCAAAAAACCATATTTCAAATCAAGGTGTTGAAATATTGGATCTGTGTGAAGTTAAGGATGCTGGCAAGCAAGTGTGCCAAAAATCTCATACGTACATACATGACAATACAGAAATTGTACATAGGTAAATATTTTTTTTGATTACAAGTAGAAATTAAAATGTATACAAAATCCCACCCATGTATTTTCATACTGCAAAAAATCATGCAAATTTTACATAGGAATTGCTATTAAATCAAACAACTCAGATAAAATTTGATACCTACACAATGTTTTTCAATTTTCTACATATGTAAAAATTCCCAACTAAGATCAATACAAAAATAACCTCTTTTTCAAACTTTAAAGTACAAATTAACATACATAAGGAATCCCAATTATTTATTTTTACACTTAGAAAAATAGTT
>JALRHN010000325.1 GCA_023259575.1 Candidatus Kapaibacterium sp.
CCCTTGGCTTGCGCCAGCCGCGGCAGGTCGGGGGCGAAGTCGCCTTCGAAGCACACCGGCAGTCGCCAGCGCCGGCCTTCGCGCACCTGCTGGCCGGCTTGCCGGGCCAGCGCCAGCAGGCGTTGGCCCAGCGCCTCGGCATCCGTCGCCAGCGGGTCGAAATGCACGCTGAGCGAGCGAAAGGTCGGCACCACGTCATGCACGGTGGCCAGCAGCGGCTCGTCGTGGCGCAGCAGCGCGACGCGCTCGGCCAGACCCATGACACGGGCGTTGACTTCTGAGCTGATCTCGCGCCCGAACTCCACCGTCCAGGCAGCATCACCCAGCGCCAGCAAGCGCGGCGCCAGCAAGTCCTGTGTGTCCATGGTTCAGCCCGCCATCTGCTGCGGCAGCCAGGTCACGATGCCGGGGACGAAGTAGATCAGCAGCACGGCCAGTACCATCAGCAGGAACATCGGAATCGAGTGCTTGGCCAGGTAGGTGATTTCCTTCTTGGTCATGCCCTGCAGCACGAACAGGTTGAAGCCCACCGGGGGCGTGATCTGTGCCATCTCGACCACCAGCACGATGAAGATGCCGAACCAGACCGGGTCGATGCCGGCCTTCTCGATGGTGGGCAGCAGCACGCCCATGGTCAGCACCACGATCGAGATGCCGTCGAGGAAGCAGCCCAGCACGATGAAGAAGCCCATCAGCGCCACGATCAGCTGCAGCTGCGACAGACCCAGGGCACCAATCCATTCGGCCAGCT
>JALRHN010000326.1 GCA_023259575.1 Candidatus Kapaibacterium sp.
CGAATCACTCGATTGGTAAAAGCAATTTCGTAACTTGGCTTTCTCACATAAGATTCGCATTCAACAAGCTCACCCTGGAGCGCGCCTTCCACGAAAATAGCTTTACCATCAATATGAGCAACACCTCTGCCTTCTTGATCAATATTTTCTATTTTTGCGAGCAATATTTTTTTAGGTCTAATATCGTCTTGCATTGATAGAGATTTAAGATTTCCAAGCGGACAAAAATTCATCCCAATAATCTTTTTGATATTCCTGAATCGTATTTTTAACTAAATTAATTTCAGCTTCATATTCGTTCTGATTAAGATGACCACGGATTAATTGAAATTTAAGATAAACAAGATAAGTATTCGCAACATCGGTTTCGCAATAATCTCTGATCGATTGGATATCGCCTTCTCTGTATGTATCCCAAACTTTTCCTCCGTCCATACCAAGCTTTCCAGGAAAGCCACATAACTTTGCAATATCATCTAAGGGCGCGTTATTTTTACCTTGAAACATGGCTAGAAATTCCATTAAATCTGTATGGCGTGTGTGATATCGGCTTAAGTAATTGTTCCATTTAAAATCTTTATCAATCTCACCCATATCTAAATACTTGGATGCATTGATGCCATACATCAAAGCCCTGTAATTTAAAACGGGCAGATCAAATCCTGAACCATTCCAGGAGACAAGTGTGGGCGTATATTTTTCAATGCCATCAAAAAAACGTTGAATAATGTCCTCTTCAGGATCATC
>JALRHN010000327.1 GCA_023259575.1 Candidatus Kapaibacterium sp.
AATCTTGTTATTAATTCATCATTTACAACTATCATAAATTTTCCTTTATCTTAAAGTAAGTATTCTATCAAAAAAAAGATTTATTTGCCTCTTTTAGCATAAAAATCTTTTTTAAACTCAATCCAATTATCTTTTAAAATAGCCTCTCTAGCTTGTTTCATTAAATCTAAATAGTAATAGATATTGTGTATAGAAGCCAATCTAAAATAAGTTATCTCACCAGCTCTTAAAAGATGATTTAAGTAAGCTCGTGTGAAATTTTTACAAGTATAACAAGAGCAAGTTTCATCTATTGGTTTAATATCTTCTTTAAATTCGGCTTTTTTGATATTCAATCTTCCAAAAGATGTAAAAAGTGTACCATTTCTTGCATTTCTTGTAGGCATTACACAATCAAACATATCAACACCACGTTCAATATTTTCTATCAAATCTTCAGGTGTTCCAACACCCATTAAATATCTAGGTTTATCTTTTGGCATAAATTGTGTAGTCCACTCTACAGTTTCGTACATTAGAGCATTTGGTTCACCAACACTTAATCCACCAATTGCAAAACCATCATAATCACTCATTGCACAAAGTTGTTCGGCACTTAGTTTTCGAAACTCTTTATTCGTTCCACCTTGTATAATTGCAAAGATATTTTGATTTACCCCAATACCTTTTGATTTTTGTTCCATGTGATATTCAATAGCTTCTTTTGCCCATTTTGTAGTTCTTTCAATTGATTTAGCAATTCTC
>JALRHN010000328.1 GCA_023259575.1 Candidatus Kapaibacterium sp.
CAGTAATTTGGATTACCTCGAGTGCTCTAATAACTCGCCTGATGTTCTCTTTTGGAATTGCAAGAGCTGCTGCTGGATCTAACTTTGCCAACCGCTGATGCATTTGATCATTTCCAACTACTTGAGCCTCATCAGTTAATTGTTGGCGCACGATTGGATCTGTATCTGGGAAATTCAAATCATCCAAAATAGCTTTGATATAAAGACCAGTTCCACCAACAACTACAACTGATTTTCCTGCACCAAGAAGTTGGTCGATTTTTTCTCTTGCCAATGCCTGATACCAGGAAACATTTGCCTCCGCAGTTACCTCAAGTAAATCTAGAAGGTGATGTGGGATCTCATTTCGCTCTGAAATTGGCAATTTTGCTGTTCCAATATCCATGCCCTTATAAACCTGCATTGAATCGGCATTAACAATTTCACCATTTATTTCCTTGGCAACCGCCAAGGCTAAATCACTTTTTCCAGTTGCAGTCGCGCCACAAATAATTATTAAACTCATAAAGATTTTAAAGATGCCAAAGTTGGTATCCCAAGTAAAATCTTTTTATCCCCTTTTTCTGCCATCCAACTGGCATGAGCATCACCACCACGAGTTTTCGTTACAGATATCGGCGCACTTGCCACAATGTGGTTTGCAAAAGCTTCAACTACCTTCACCTTAACTAGATCACCAGGTCTGGCAGTTGCAGCTGAGTTATCAAAATGGGTTAGCCTAAAATCTGCGCTGCGCCCATTC
>JALRHN010000329.1 GCA_023259575.1 Candidatus Kapaibacterium sp.
AATGTAATTCATGAAAACCCTCAAAGGACAATAAATCATCTTCATCTTGATGCACAATATAAAACCTCTGCTGTTCTTTTAACTGAGTCTTAAATAATTGTACAAAGCCAAAATCTTTGAGCCAGACCACTTGACCCTGATGGAAATTTGGCAATAAACGCAGTTGAAACCATTGTCCTTTTTCTGGGGAAACCTTACGGTTACAGTCGATACCAAACATAAATCGAATACCATATTTTCTTATGGTTTTTAGATTTCCAGTCGATGAATACCAACTATCACCTGTAATAAATTGAATCTTTGCACCCCAACTGAGTACTTCACTTAACATATCCATAAAGTAATCATTCTTGGTTTTACCTTCAGATTTGTCATAAATTCGGAAATTAATTGGAATATTTTGACCATTTTGATCTGTCGCATACAAGGTAATGAGATTAATACCCTTGACGGATCGGTGGTGTTTGCCTGACCAAAAATAGCTAACTAAGTCCATATGTTGACTATATGGTTTATCTAAAACAGTATCATCAATACTGACTATAAGTTTATTATTATCAATATGTTGAATTGCTTCTTGATATAGGTCGTGAGGTGTGTAGTCTTCACGCTCTAGAAAGCGATTTACACTATCATGCGAGATATTATAAGTCTCGGCAAGTTGTGTGCAGCTAATAGAGTTCGGTTCTGTCATGAGAAAGCCCATATAAATGGGTAGAGT
>JALRHN010000032.1 GCA_023259575.1 Candidatus Kapaibacterium sp.
ACTCAATCAGAAGCTATTACGATGATAGCTGCCCAAGTGATTGGAAATGATACCTCAATCAATGTAGGAGGTTCATCCGGTAATTTTGAATTAAATGTCTTTAAGCCAGTTATTATATATAATTTCTTACAGAGTGTTCGCTTATTGGCCGATGGATGTACGATGTTTAATGAACATTGTGCAATTGGCATAGAAGCAAATCATCAAAAATTAGAATATTATAATCAAAATACATTAATGCTGGTAACCGCACTGAATACTCATATTGGATATGATAATGCAGCAAAAATTGCAAAACATGCACATAAAACAGGCGGTACTTTAAAACAAGCATCTATCGAATTAGGATTATTAACAGCAGAAGAATTCGACCAATGGGTTAAGCCAGAAGATATGCTTGGACCAAATATTTAGGATACAATGAAACAAGTACATGCAGAGTTTTTTACCGGAGCATCAGCGCCAATTCATTTTCCTAAAACAGAATGGCCTGAAATTGCCTTTGTTGGGAGGTCTAATGTTGGTAAGTCATCACTAATCAACAGCATAGTAAGAAGAAAACAATTGGCATTAACAAGTTCTACTCCTGGAAAAACACAACAAATCAACTTTTTTTTAGTTGAAAAATCATGGATTCTTGTAGATTTACCTGGATTTGGATATGCTTCTGTTGGAAAGGTTAAAAGACTAGAATTCAGTAAGCTAAACTATTCTTATCTTGAATCAAGAGAACAATTAAGGATGGTATGTATGTTAATTGATAGCAGACATGACCCATCACAAACTGATATTGGTTTAATAGAATGGCTTGAAAATCATCATATTAAATATACAATTCTACTTACAAAATGTGATAAGCTTAAAGCTGGAGCTGAAGAAGAACGTAAAGCTCAAATCAAAGGATTAGTACAATATTGTAATTATTGTGTTGATATACTTACATATTCTGCTGAAACCGGTTTAGGAAGAGAACAATTATGGGGAATTATAAAACGCGAATCAAAAGAACATGATATCATTGGCATGAATGTACAAAATGCTGGGATAACTGTTCACACTTCAATTGAAGAAGACATAAATTAACTATGAAAAATATACTCACTATCATTTGTATTGCTTTTGCTTTCTATATAGATCTCTTTGCGCAACAAGGTGGGTCTAATTATTCTATGTTTGGTATTGGTGACTTAAGACAATCCATTGGTGCAGGTTATGATGGCTTGGCTGGAACTCAACAGGCAGTTCAATCATATCATGCAGTAAATCTTGCTAACCCTGCTATGTGGTCAGCCGCAAAACTAACAAGATTACAAATTGGATTTAGATTCACTCAAACAGCAATTAATCAGCTATCATTATCATCTGCTCAAAATTTTGGAAAATTAGATGGAATGGCAGCAACCTTTCAAGTTGATACATCTTTGGGATTAACAATAAGTGGTGGTATTCATCCTTATAGTATAGTTCAATATTCTGTAAGTGTTCCTGTTATACCAAGTATTCCTGGCTTAAGTGAATTAAGTGGAAATACATTGTCATATGGTCATGGAGGTTTATCGGCAGCTTATTTTGGAGCTTCTTTTAAACCTATATCTTCAGTTTCAATTGGAATTGCTGGATTAGGGTTATTTGGTACTATCAATAAAGTAGTTCAAACTGAATTGTATTCACAACCATTTATATCAGTAAATCAAAAAACAGATAGATTTTCAGGATCTGGAATGAAATTTGGATTGTCATGGCAACCACAAGATAATCTTACAATTGGATTTAGTTCTGCTCTGTACTCGGTTTTGGATTATACATCTGATTTTAGACAAAGCACATTGAATTCTAGTGGCATAGCATATGATACAATTTTTAATGGAAAAGGAACTATAGATTTACCTTCATATTATGGAATAGGATTAAGTTATCAAGTTCATAGATGGATGTTTGCTATAGATGGTTCTATGCAAGACTTTAGTTCTATGACATATTCACAGGGAAAATCTACATTTAGATCTTCTAAGAAAGTTTCAATAGGAATATCCAGATTACCATCATATCAATTAGGACTTCCATTTGATGAGCGTATACAATTTAATATTGGAGCAGGATATCAAGAACTGTATTACGCTTATGGTGGCCAAAACATTGACGAATATTTTGGATCTATAGGTATGAATATACCAATTGCAGGCTCTGCTATGATAGATTTAGCATTACAAGCAGGCATAAGAGGAAAATCTGCTATAGTAGAAGAACAGTTCTTACGTTTTGGTTTTTCTATTAGCGCAGGTGAATTATGGTTCAAACCATTCCCTCGAGAATAAAACATATACATAGTATCGTTTAATCAGAGTAAACTATGCGTGAAATCTCTACTTTATCTTCTTTAGAAGGCCGTTCAATTCTTAGGGATGTTTTCCGAGAATTACGTTTTGAAAGACAAATGGGAACTGCAAAAATTCTTGCATTAACATGGCGTATTTGCATAAGGGAAAGAGATTTACAGAAATATGGCAAAGAGCCTATTAGAGTGTTACATATATTAGGAACAATCTCAGGCACTTCTTTATGGCTTGAAGAAATTGTGAATAGATTCTTTTTCTCAACAATTAATTCATTTGTATATGTAGGAGCTGCAGTTTTACTTGTAACAATAGGACTAAGAAGAATTTATGATGTTGTTCCTGATTGGATAGTAATTTCTAGTATATGTTTAGAAGCTATTCTATTAAGTATTATGTTCTTTATCATGTATTTTTCTCCAATTGATGAAGATAGTGTAGATGAACAAGCAGAAAAAGAACAAAGTAGAGAACTAAGAGATTTAATTAGAGAAGTTGGGGAAATTTCTAGAGATTATGCTTCTGTTGCTGTACGATTAGAACAAATTACCGATGCTTTGCATGATATGGGAATTAGACAAGAAGCTCTAATTAGTACAACCAAAGATGCTGTATTAATTGCATCTCAAGCAGTATCTCCAAATTCAGAATTATTGCAATCAATGCAAGATACTTCTCATCAATTACAATTATTCTCTAATGTAGTTTCTCAATTACATATATCAACCGAAGCATTAAGAAGAGAAGAAATTGAATTTGCCGTACGTAGGGAACTTGAGAAAATTATTGCAGATACCGTAACTTCTGGCTATGTTAAAAAAAACTGAACATAAACGCCGTAGGGTTTCAGAAATTTATTTTGTGCTCTATCTAGCAGCACTCATTATGCTATTGCCTGGCAAAAATGAAAAGAAGGGGGATAGTCCTTTAGATCAAATTATCGCTGTATTCCAACAATCTTTCTCCTTACTCCCAGAAAAAAACACCTTGCTTTGCAGAATGTATACCGATACTAATGGTATGAAGGTTATTGAATGCGATTCTTCTAATGTATTGCTCATTACTGGGAATGTAAAGGATGTCTCTTTAGAGTGTTCAGTAGAAGACCAAGATAGGCATGAAATTATAAAAGTTGATAATTCAATTGGCCAAACATTTGGTTTGCAATATGACTCAATTAAAAAATTAGTTTATTTCTATTGGCATCCCCCAGAATCATTATTTGAAAATTCAAATAATTCTAGAAGTTATTTGGTAACAATTCGAGCATTCGCAAGGCCTGATATTGGCGATAATACTACAATGAATAAGATTATTGAAGGCGTTGGATCTGTATTAAGAACAGAAGCTAAATTTAGTATTTCTATTCTTGCTGAAGGCCTTGGAAATGAAGAACAAACCAAGATAGTACAGTTGCCAGCTGAAACTACCTATAGCAAAGTAACTATAGTTCCTCCATTGCAGAATATTCAAAATCAAGAAGATCAAAATCGAAAAGGACAATCTTCAGTACAAGAGTTCTCCTTATTGCCAATGAATTCTAAACTAACCAGTTTGTCATTCCAACCATGGTCTAACAAAATAGTTATAACTGGAATTTCTAATCTGAATGAATATGAAAAAAAACCAAGTGTTAGAATAGGAACAATTTCTGATGGAACTGCAGAAATATCAGAAATAAAAAATGATGCATTAATTGTTAAAGGATATGCACCAAAGAATTCTTCAATGAAAGTACTTATTACTGCGCAAAGAAAAATAGATAATAAGGAATTAACAGCGGAATTTATTGTTACTTCTCAAGAAGCAAAAAAACCAATATATCCTCTTTATATGTATCCAGGATTAACATATCAGTTTAAATCTGGCCTACCTTTTATGCGCGAAGTAAGATCATTATTAAAGAATGGCAATACCGTAATTTTATCTAGTCCAAATGGCAGTGATTTTGATTTTACACCCGAACAATCTGATATAGGACAAACATTAACATTTGAAAGACAATATAATGGAGCAACCTATGGCCAGCTATTTACAATCAATATTTTACCATATCCCGTCCCAGAAATCATCAAAGAATCTAAATCTAATGGATATGCCTTGATTGAAATTAAAACAATGGGGATCAATAATGGAAAGTTAAACCGATCAAAATTAATGGTGATCGATGGCTCTAATTCTAATTGTGTTGGGCCACAAGAATTATTTGGAAATATTAAACAAGATGAGAAAAAACTGATTAGAGTTCAACAATTCAAATTTATGCCAAAAGATCCATCAAAACCTATGAAAATCACAGTAAAAGCAATAGATGATTTTGGTAAGAGCTCTCCCAATAAAACAATAGTTATAGATCCAGATAACTGATCAAAATTGATCCATTGATATAAAATTCATTAATTTGACAATTAATTAACATAAACTTAATATAAGATATAAAAAAGGTAATGATATGGATTTGTTCGAACGTTGTTATTCATTTACCCGAGCTGATGAAGTAAAGGAAATGGGATTATATCCATATTTCCGAACGATTGAAGAAAATGAAGGCCCAGTGGTTTCTATGGAAGGCCGAAAAATTATAATGGCTGGCTCTAATAATTATCTTGGATTAACAGCTCATCCACGGGTTCGTGAAGCTGCTATACAAGCTATACAACAATATGGAACAGGATGCTCTGGCTCTCGATATCTAACTGGCACAATTGATTTACATATTCAATTAGAAGAAAAACTAGCAGAATATTTAGGATATGAATCTGTTTTATTATTTAGTACAGGCTATCAAACAGCATTAGGAGTTATAAGTGGTCTAGTATCTAAAGGTGATTATGTCATTTCTGATAAAGAGAATCATGCTTGTATCATCAATGGCGCAATGCTTGCCAAAGGTGGATTTGCAGAATTTGTTAGATATAAACATAATGATATAGAAGATTTAGAAAAAACCTTGAAAAGAATACCAGATAGCGCAGGTAAATTAATAGTAACTGATGGCGTGTTCTCTGTTTCTGGAGAAGTAGTAAACTTACCTGGTATTATCGAAATGGCAGAAAAATATGGTGCAAGAGTATTAGTAGATGATGCTCATGCTACAGGAGTAATTGGTAAAGGGGGAAGGGGAACTGCAAGCTTATATGATCTAACATCAAAAACCGATATGACAATGGGTACATTCTCTAAAACATTTGCCTCACTTGGAGGATTTGTAGCTGGCCCTGAAAGAGTTATCAATTTTCTAAAGCATCATTCACCAGCACTTATTTTTAGTGCAAGTCCTACGCCTGCTTCTTGTGCAGCTGCTTTAGCAGCATTAGAAATCTTACAAGAACAGCCAGAATTAGTAGATAAATTAATCGCAAATGCAGATTATATGCGTAAGGGCTTTGCAGATCTTGGATTTAATGTATATAATAGTCCAACAGGCATTGTACCAGTTATAGTTGGTGATGTAGACACAGCATTAGTGTTTTGGCGAAAACTATATGATAAAGGTGTATTTGTAAATGCATTCGTTCCACCTGGAGTACCACCAAATATGAGTATGATGCGTACAAGTTATATGGCTTCTCATAAAAAAGAACATTTAGATAAGATATTAGAGGTTTTTAAAATAGTAGGCCTTGAACTTGGACTAATCACCCAATAAAAATATAGAAAAAATAGCCGCTCTAGCAGCGGCTTTTTTATTGTGGAGTGAATGTATTTCAGTAATCTTACAGACGAAAACTCTTATCTTTGCGTCAAATCAAATAATAGAATATCATAGAGCATATACATGAAATTCATACTATTAATCGTTCTTCTTTGTGGCATTACTTCTATAACAGTACTTGCTCAAGATAAAAACAATAATCACCCAGTATATACAATTACTGTGCAAGAATTGGATGTGATTCTTGGAGATATTACAATTGAATTGTTTCCTGAAACAGCCTACAATCACTGTGCAAATTTTGATAGTTTAGTAAAGATTGGTTTTTATAATGGCACAGCATTTCATAGAATAGACCCAGATTTTATGATTCAAGGTGGAGATCCCAATAGCAAAAATCCTACAAAAGATCCTTCTACTTGGGGTTTTGGAGATGAATCTCAAAAGAAAATCCCAGCAGAATTTAATAGTATATCCCATAAACGTGGAATTTTATCTGCCGCACGTGGAGAAAATATCAATAGTGCAGATTCTCAGTTTTTTATTTGTGTAAAAGATTCAGAATTTTTGGATGGAGAATATAGTGCTTATGGAAAAGTACTTGATGGAATGGAAATAGTTGATAAAATTGCCGAATCTCCTAGAGATAAAGCCACCGAAAGACCACTAAAAAAAATAACAATGAAAATAGTTAAGAAATAAAATAGTTTTGATTCATATAAAGATATTTAAGGAGAAGTTATGAAAAAATCATATGCACTTTTACATATGTTTACAATGTTTGCTTTGTCTATATTTTTTATACCTTTTGCAGGAGCTCAACAAATCGTGCTTACAAATCCAGAACCTACAGTAACAAATACTGTTACAATGACAACCAATTATGGAAATATCGTTATTGGACTATATGGTAATGATGCCCCTAAAACCGTAGCTAACTTTATCGGTTTGGCAGAAAAAGATGTATATAATGGAATTTTGTTTCACCGTGTTGTACCAGGTTTTGTTATTCAAGCAGGCGATCCTAAAACCAAGGATGAATCTCTAAAATCACAATGGGGAACTGGTGGAGAAAGTATTTATGGTGGTGAATTTGCAGATGAATTAATACAAACAACACCAAGTTATAAAATTGGATATGCACGTGGCGTATTAGCAATGGCTAATAGAGGTCCAAATACAAATACAAGTCAGTTTTTTATTTGCCTTGGAGACCTAGGTTTGCCAAAAAGCTATACAATGTTTGGAAAAGTAATGGTAGGAATGGATATCGTCGATAAAATTGCAGCAGTTCCCTTAAATGGAAGTACTCCAAAAGATCCGGTAATTATTCAGTCTATTTCAACTAAACCTGTCAAAAAATAAGTATCAACTTAGAATATCAGAAGGCCTGCACCTGTTTTTAACGGTTGCAGGCATTCATTTTCTTATACCATATCAATCATGAAACCATTATCAATATATACAGTATCGGCTTCTTTACCATCATCACTTATAGCATTAAAAGAATTAGCGTATAATTTTTGGTGGTGTTGGAACGATGAAGCTGCATCTCTATTTAGTGCTATAGATAATAATTTATGGTTAGAATTACATAGAAATCCAGTCGCATTACTTAATCATATACCAAAATCTAGATTAGAATTTTTGGAACATGATAAAGGATTTGTTGAAAAATTGCAATCCGTGCATGCGTCTTTTATATCATATATCAATAGTAATTCATGGTTTCAGGAGTCGGTTTCATCAGCACAGTATGGAAAAATTGCTTACTTCTCATTGGAATTTGGAATCAATGAAAGCTTTCCAAATTATTCTGGTGGACTAGGAATTTTAGCAGGAGATCATTTAAAATCAGCCAGTGATTTAGGACTCCCTTTAGTAGCTGTTGGATTATTATATCAAATGGGTTATTTCAGACAACATATTTCGTCTAGTGGCTGGCAAACAGAAAGTTATTTTGAAAATGACTTTTACTCCATGCCATTAGAATTAATGAAAAACTCTGAAGCAATTCCATATGTAGTAGAAATATCAATGCCTAATTCGGTTGTGTATGCTCATATCTGGCGAGCCATGATAGGTAAAACCGCATTATATTTATTAGATACTAATATCATCGAAAATGCTGAACATCCCGGATATAGAGATATTACAGATCAATTATATGGTGGAAATACTGAAACAAGGATTCAGCAAGAAATAGTATTAGGAATAGGTGGCATTAAAGCATTACGATTATTAGGAATACATCCAAGCATAATCCATATTAATGAAGGTCATGCAGCATTTGCTACATTAGAAAGAGCCCATAATATCATGCATGATTGTCAAACTGATTTTTATACAGCAATGGAATTAGCTCATGCTGGAATGATATTTACTACACATACGCCAGTTCCAGCAGGAAATGAAGTCTTCCCAGTATCATTAATTGATACATATTTCTCTTCATATTGGCAGAAATTAGGAATTAGCAGAGAAGAATTCTTACAATTAGGACAAGTGAATTCTAATGATCCAGAATTATTTTCAATGACAGTACTCGCCTTAAGAATGTCTTCGTATAGAAATGGTGTAAGTGCATTACATGGTAAAGTTGCACGATCAATGTGGCAACCATTATGGCAACATTTTCTAGAAGAAGAAGTACCTATTCATCATATAACTAATGGAATTCATACATCTACATGGGTAGCTGGCAAACTTGCACAGTTGTTTGATACATATCTTGGAACTATGTGGCGAACTGAAACACATAATAAAGAAATGTGGAAATCAATAGCGGATATTCCTTCAGATCAATTATGGAAAGTTCATCAATTTTACACATCTGAATTAGTAGACTTTGCAAGAACATATTTGCAAAATAGAAAAGGAACAATTCTTTCTAATAGACAAAAAGCCTATATCAATCGATTCCTGAATCCACAAGCACTTACAATTGGATTTGCTAGAAGATTTGCTACATATAAAAGAGCGAATTTATTGTTCAGAGATATCGGTAGGCTAAAAAAGATGTTAACTAATCCTGATATGCCTGTTCAAATAATCCTTGCAGGAAAGGCGCATCCACATGATAATGCAGGTAAAGAGATCATACAGTCTATAATACATGCAATTAAAGAGCATGGATTAGAAGATCATATTGTATTTCTAGAGGATTATAGCATGGCAATTGCATCCGCGATGGTAAAAGGATGTGATATTTGGTTAAATACACCAAGGCGTCCACATGAAGCCAGTGGAACAAGTGGAATGAAGGCTGCTATGAATGGATGTTTACATTGCAGTATAATGGATGGTTGGTGGGATGAATCATATAATGGAGATAATGGCTTTTCAATTGGATCTACAGAGCAATATGCATCAACAGAAGATCAAGACAGAGCAGAATCTTTATCTCTATATGAGATTTTAGAACAAGAGATCATTCCTACATTCTATAATAGAAATAAACAAGGTATCCCAGAGAAATGGGTAGAGAAGATGAAATCCTCTATTATTACGATTACACCAGAATTTTCTACTGCCAGAATGGTAAGAGATTATACCAGAAAATTTTATTTACCAGCATTACAGAAATATTCTTCATTGCAAAAAAATAATTTACACGGTGCAAAAGAATTAAGAAATTGGAAAAAACAAATCTATCAACATTGGGAAACTGTTTCATTTGGAACAATTTCAATTCAAGGTATTTCTCATGCTGCAATTGGAAAACCGATTAAAGTCTATGCAGAAGTATACACAGGCAATCTATCCGAAAAAGATCTTCTAGTAGAAGCAGTATATGGTAAAATCAATGCACAAGGTGATCTACAACATGTGTCAAAACAAATATTGACTTTTCAAGGGTATACTCATGGAAAAGCATGGTTTGAAGGACAATTCATGAGTGAATTTGGTGGACAACAAGGTTGCACAGTTCGAGTATTACCTACACATACTTTATTGACAGATAATGCCGATATTGGATTATGTACTTGGGCTAAACAGCAATAATATGAATATATGGAGTTATTTTTATGCCTAAATCAGGCTATATCGCAATAATTGGTAAGCCAAATGTTGGTAAATCAACGCTAATGAATGCTATCATTGGCTCAAAGCTTTCTATTGTAACACCTAAGCCACAAACAACTAGGCGTAATGTATTAGGTATATATACACAAAAAGAAACTCAAATGGTATTTATTGATACACCTGGCGTACTTAAACCACGGTATGAATTACATAAATCCATGATGAATTTTGTAGAGGAGTCCTTAAGTGGAGCAGATATTATTATAGTAATAGCAGATGTAACCAGACCAGAAACTGCAACTAGAGTATTAACACCTCCATTCATAGAAGCGCTTCAAACATTAAAGAAACCCTGCATCGCTATCTTAAATAAAATGGATGCATTGTCTGATAAAACTCAAGCATTACCTTTTATATCTTCACTAGAAGAATTAGGAGTATTCACAGAATTTATTCCAATTTCTGCATTGCAAAAAGATAATACTGATAAGTTAGTTCATATTCTCGAATCATTACTTCCAGAAGCAGAGTTCTTTCATGACCCAGAAATTCTAAGTACAATGCCACAAAGATTTTTTGTTTCTGAATTAATAAGAGAAACCGTTTTTGAATTATTCAAAGAAGAAATTCCTTATTCAACTGAAGTTACTATTTCAGAGTTTAAAGAAAGAGAAAAAGGGAAATGGTATATAGCAGCAGATATCATAATTGAAAAAGAATCACAAAAGGCAATTCTTATCGGTGAAAAAGGATCTAAAATTAAACAAATTGGGTTATTATCACGAGATAAAGTAGAAGAGCACCTTGAATTCCCTGTTTTTTTAGAATTATTTGTTAAGGTTAGAGAAGATTGGCGATCAAAAACTACTTATTTGCGTTCTTTTGGCTATTAAACTGTATTTTTGCAGATAATAATCACGAGTACTTATAGATTTTTTTTTAAAAAAGATATGGTTAGTACTATGTATCAATATTCTATCTACTCAGTAAAGGTTTTCTAATATGGGTGTGAAATTCGTATCTAATAAGGACGAAACCCTGCGCCTGTTCGATAATCCAATACTGGAATATTGTACACATATTCATCCAGTTACTCCTTTTATCGTGTATATCCCAATAGTCTTGATTTTACACATAAGTGCTTTGCAATACCTAGTTTTATTACAACAAGTTCTTTTTCCTATACTTGGTTTAGTGCTTTGGACATTATTTGAATATGTTCTTCATAGATATATATTCCATTATAAACCTAAAACTGAATGGGGAAAAAAACTACATTTTATGTCTCATGGTATTCATCATGATTATCCAAGAGATAGTACTAGACTGGTAATGCCTTTACTATTAAGTTTACCATTAGCTACAATATTGTTTATCCCAACTTTCTTATTTTTGGGATTTTTAGGAAATTCTCTTTTTGCGGGTTTTCTTTTAGGTTATATGTGCTATGATGGAATACATTATGCTGCTCATCATATGCACTTGAAAAGCAAGATAGGAAGATTTATTCAGCAATATCATCTAAAGCATCATTTTTCAGATGATGATAATTATTTCGGCGTTTCAAGTCCAATTTGGGATATTGTGTTTTCAACATATCCCCACAAGAAGAATAAAGAAGTACACGATACATTTGATACATAGAATTATTCAATTTCAATTTTTATTTCAGGATTATATATGCCTGTATCCAAAGAAACCATACTTGAAATAGTTCAAGCAATTAGCCCTGTAGCTACTATGCATGAACATCAATCACAGATTACTATTCTTGTTCCTGTAGAAGATTTATATGCTGTTTGCCTGAATTTAAGAGATAATGAGCATACTCAATTTTCTATGCTTGTAGATGCAACTGTTACTGATAGAGCTACCAGAAAAGATAGATTTGAAGTAATATATTTTCTAAGATCATTACCTTTAAATGCTAGGGTTCGCATAAAAACAATTGTACAAGAAAGAAATCCAATCTGTCCATCTTTAACAGAAGTATGGGAGTCTGCTAATTGGTATGAACGCGAAGCATATGATATGTATGGAGTTATATTTGAAGGCCATCCAGACTTAAGAAGATTTTATATGCCAGAAGATTTTGCTGATCCAGCAACTGGAGAACCATTATATCCATTAAGAAAAGATTTTCCAGTTATGGGTATTCCTGGGTCTATGCCTTTGCCTCCATATCCTGAAAAAGGACATCAAAACTGATGCTATCAAGATTTAGTATTAGATATGTATTAGGGTGTCTTTATATAACAATTTCATTATGTGGAATTGGATGCCTTTTTGTTCAAGAAGAGGAGTTTGCGCCTTCGGTGGCTTTAAGTCCTAAAACTGAACTTGAATTATCTGATATTATTGTTACTTCTGTCGAAGGCGATTTTATTGCTTTATTGCCAAAAAAATGGTCATTTATAGAAAAAACTTCTTTGCAATCGCCTGATATATTTGCAATTGCAATTAATCCTGAATTTAACTCCAGTTTAGTATTCTCTAAAATTCCATATTCAGAAAAAAAAGAATCAACACTACTAGATAATAAAGAATTGATACGAATAGGCTTAGCAAAACACATTGCTAAATCTAATGGAAAAGTCAAACAGATAGGAAAGGGCCATGAACTGATTCTTGGACCAAAAAAGTTTGGATATTTCGAATTTATAGGTTCACATCAAACTCATAAAACCAGATCTATTGTCTGTTTGTCTTCTCTAGGTAATATTTATGAGATTTCATTAGTGCCTGTAACTGTAACTGGAAAAACTGCACCAACAGATGAAGTTTCTGATACATTATTTAGATCATTTATTACTGCAATTCAATATTAATATTTTGCATGAAACAATTATCCCCTGATATCGAAGTATTTCTATCCCATGTAGAATCTGCTGGAATAGGCCTTAGAAAAAGGGCAGATATTGGATTGATCTTTGAATATGCTGCTCTTCATAATAATTCTGATCAGATTAATGATCTTATCTTTACTGGTAAGATTGTTTGGAATACATATTCAGCATTAAAGAAAAGAAATCAAAGTGATGAAGGATATGACTTATTAGAAAAACAATTCATGGAATCCGTTCATACTTTAAGAAATAGTTTATTCGAACAAAGTATTGGATATACTCAAGAAGAACAATCAAGAATTGAGGAAATTTATTTAGGAATGTCTCAAGGTACACTACGTAATATTGTAGACTTAGCACATGATTTATCAGAGATAAAAAATCTTCAAAATATCGCAAAACACAAAAAGTGACATATCTATGTCTTGATTGAAATCAACATTTTCATTATTAAATGGTAAAAAATCCTAAAATGGAACAATATCGAAATTTCTGTATTATAGCTCATATAGATCATGGAAAATCTACTCTTGCTGATAGGCTTCTAGAAAAAACAGGAAGAGTTTCTAGCAGAGAAATGGTTATGAATCAAATATTGGATGATAATCCTTTAGAACAAGAAAGGGGAATTACCATTAAGTTACATGCTATTCAAATGCAATATGCAGCTAAAGATGGTAAATCATATACATTGAATTTAATTGATACTCCTGGTCATGTTGATTTTTCTTATGAAGTTTCTAGATCTTTAGCGGCTTGCGAAGGCGCATTATTGGTTGTAGACGCAACTCAGGGAGTTGAAGCACAAACAATTAGTAATCTATATCTTGCAATAGAAGCTGGATTAGAAATTATTCCAGTAATTAATAAAATTGATTTGCCTAGCGCAGCTACTACATTGGAATCTGTTAAACAACAAATCATCGATTTAATCGGATGTAAAGAATCAGATATGGTTTTAACATCTGCAAAAGCAGGTATAGGTATAGAAGATGTTCTTGAAGCTGTAATCGAAAGAATTCCAGCACCAAAAGGGGATCCAAATAAGCCTTTACGAGCACTTATTTATGATTCAGTATTTGATGCATATCGTGGTGTAATTGTGTACTTAAGGGTGTTTGATGGTACTTTAAGAGAAAAAGATAAAGTGCTATTCATGGCTACAGATCAAGTATACGAGGTTGATGAAGCAGGTGTTCTCTATATGAAGCGACATAGAACCGGTGTTCTCTCTGCGGGTGATGTGGGGTATATAAATGCAAGTATAAGACAACTTCAAGACACTAAAGTAGGTGATACTGTTACTTTGCTAAATAATCCCTGCGAAAAGATGATTGAAGGGTTTAGAGAAGTAAAACCAATGGTTTTTAGTGGGATTTATCCTGCTGATAATGATGGATTTGAAGATTTACGCGAAGCATTAGGCAAATTATCTCTTAATGATGCTGCCATTATTTATGAACCTGAATCATCTATCGCTTTAGGTTTTGGTTTTAGATGCGGATTTCTTGGTTTGCTTCATATGGAGATAGTGCAAGAACGCTTAGAAAGAGAATTCAATCAGGTAATTGTAACAACCGTTCCCAATGTACGATATAAAGTATTAAAAACTAATGGCGAAGAATTATGGGTAGATAATCCTGCTCAAATGCCGCCCGTTGGTAATATCAAAGAAATTCACGAACCATTTATCAAAGCACAAATCATTACTCCTACCGATTATGTAGGTGCTATCATGAAATTGTGCATGGAAAGAAGAGGAACATTATTAGGACAACATTATTTATCGCAAACAAGGGTTGATTTAAGTTTTGAATTGCCTTTGGGAGAAGTAATATTTGATTTTTACGACAAATTGAAGTCGTCAACTAAAGGATATGCTTCCTTAGATTATGATTATGCTGACTACAGAGTTGGTGACTTAGTACGATTAGATATCCTATTAAATGGAGATCCTGTAGATGCACTTTCTAGCATAGTTCATCGTTCAAAATCATATGAATGGGGAAGAAAATTATGCTCTAAATTAAGAGAATTGATTCCTAGACAAATGTTTGAAGTTGCTATTCAAGCAGCAATTGGAGCTAAAATTGTAGCACGGGATACCATAAGTGCAATGAGAAAGAATGTTCTTGCTAAGTGCTATGGCGGAGATATTTCTCGTAAGAGAAAACTCATTGAAAAACAAAAGGAAGGTAAAAAACGAATGAAACAAATTGGCAGAGTT
Source organism: Candidatus Kapaibacterium sp. (assembly GCA_023259575.1). Taxonomy (GTDB): domain Bacteria; phylum Bacteroidota; class Ignavibacteria; order Kapaibacteriales; family UBA961; genus UBA961. Next base: position 15,088 of record JALRHN010000032.1, read on the forward strand.
GAAGTGCCTCAAGAAGCGTTTCTTGCAGTACTATCTATAGATGACTAAAAATATATTAGTCTAAAGCAATTCTAAGTTCTGCCAAAACCTGAAGATTAGCTATAGTAAAATTACTATTTGGATAAGATGACATACCTGTAAAAGGAATGGTATACAATACTGTAGGACCAATTATTGCTCTTTTACCAACACGAAATTCGGCACCTAAGCCAGATTGAAGTCCAATATAAAATGAATTTGCCTGTGTTAATGGTCCATCTTGAATAATAGCTAATTCTTCAGACACAATTCGTGGGTCGGTAGATGGATCTAAGCTAATTATAACAGTTTCACCAGAAGATAATACTGCGCTTCTTATTAATAATTGCTTAGTATGAGTTAATGTTGGTGAAATAAGCATACCCGCATTTATACCAACTCTTCCAAAAAATCTAGATCCAACAAAATATTTTATATATGGTGTAATTCCAATATACGATGACTTTAGTTCGGCATTATGTCTAAAGGGTACCATAATGCTTGCTTTTGTTCCTGCAGCTGTTTTTTCAATCGTCATCTGCTCTGTTTCTTGATATCTTGCATCCATTCCAATATATCTATAATCAAGCCCAGCACCCCACACCATTTTTGAAGTTAATTCATTTTCGTAGCTAAGCCCTAGTGAAAAAGTAAGTCCTCTGCCTCCTTCAAAGCTACAATTACAGGCATCGGTAATAAGAGAATTATTTTGCATTGCAGAGCCAAATCCAATCCATCCGCCCAATTGTTCTGGCTTAGACCAA
>JALRHN010000330.1 GCA_023259575.1 Candidatus Kapaibacterium sp.
CCTGACGTTGCTAAAGCGAAAGATCCTCTCCCTAGTGCCAAGGCCAATAATCCTGACGTTGCTAAAGCGAAGGATCCTCTCCCAGTTCATCCTAGTGCCAAGGCCAAGAATCCTGACGTTGCTAAAGCGAAGGATCCTCTCCCAGTTCATCCTAGTGCCAAGGCCAAGAATCCTGACGTTGCTAAAGCTAAAGCAAAGGATCCTCTCCCAGTTCGTACTAGTGCCAAGGCCAAGGATCCTGTTCTGAAATCTCCTGGTAAAATTTCACACCATCCATTGGCAAAATATGATACTTCCTCTGCCTTGATTGATCAGCTTGCACTTGCACGTGCAACCAGGAACAAAATGATGAAGTCAGGAAAGCAATACTTGACGTTCATGCCACCAGATCATCAACGTCATGAAGAAGACACCGATCCTAAACCTACTGAAATCGTGGATTTGACTGGCAACAATAATGGTCCAGCGTCTTATACCATCAGGACAAAACACTGTAAGACCCTCACTCAACATTCTTTATGTGTCACTAGGAAGTTTCCAGTTGTCCTTCCAGACATGCGTGATATCAAACACCAATACAGCGAGTTAGGTTTGGTTTTCTTCTCCCTTTCCCAGGGATCATTCACCTACCATGAGGTATTCAAGAAGGGTGAAGCAGACAAATTTCGTAAAATCCTTCAACACGAATTCAACATTCCCACACAGAC
>JALRHN010000331.1 GCA_023259575.1 Candidatus Kapaibacterium sp.
AAAAGGACTGTCGTGAACAATCAATTTTATGTGTTGTTCATCAGTATCAGGATTGTGAAATAATTCTGCACCAACGATAGTACATTGTTCAAAATTATTTAAACCTGATTCATCGTTTATTATAGCACCTCTAATCTCCACCTCTTCACCTGCTTGCTTTTGTGCATCTAAAAGCATCTGTATCAAGTCAGAAGACAACATCCCTATTTCACCTCAAAAGAATTATACCATCCAATACAAAAGATGCAAGGATAGGGATTTTTTATAAAAAATCCCTAAAAGATATCCCCTGAGTTTTCAGGGGATATAATTAGTCTTCTAAACCATCATATTGGTCAGTGTCTTCACCATATAGAAACGCATCATCACCATCATCATCTCTATCACCTGGCATGATGTAAAGGTCTTCCTCTTCCCAGTCCCTTGGGTCAAGGTCAACGCTAGGGAAGATTCTGGCTTCCAATTCTGCTTCCAAGTAGTCCATTTCAAACCTCCAGAATCATCATACCACTTCATACAGAATATGCAAATTTTATCTAAAAGATCTTTTCTGTTAGGGATTTTTTATAAAAAATCCCTATATCCACTTCTTGACCATCTTATACTGGATGATACAATAAGACATGAAAAACGCACGATTCAATGTTACTGGTACACTTCAGGTTCCAGATAACGCAATTCCCCATTTCGATGTTGCTGGTAAACTCTATGCT
>JALRHN010000332.1 GCA_023259575.1 Candidatus Kapaibacterium sp.
TGATCATAGACTTGCTTGACTCTGGGAAGCAGACCGGATGGTCCACTACATTCATATTGACTTACCCATAAACTCAAGTTTGAATTTCTGATTCCATGGAGTTTTGCTATAGACTGAATTGAGTGACCATTGACTACAACTGATTCTACACATCTAAGTCTAAACGTATAGTCATATTTGGGACGTTTGAACATAAAAAATGCCCCCAAAAGTGTCTAACTTTTTGGGGGCAGTATAATTTTAGGGATTTTAATGAATCAATTATTGAACAATAAGTCTGCGCATCGCCTTTTGTGATCCATCTTTAGAACGGATAATAACTGAATACACTCCAGGATTGATATCTTTCACAGAGAAATTAATATTCTTTTGAGAATTTGGTTCTACATATCCTTTGAATATGGAAAGTGACTTCTTGCCTAATAAATCATAGATATCTACTTGAGCATAATCATTATCTGCTGGCATAATAAAACTAAAGAAACAAGTTTCGGATGCTGGATTTGGATAAAGCTCTGTTGCATATTCTTGGTTCAAACTAGTTAACATATTATCATCTTCAACAGACACTGATTTTGTTTCAAAACCAGCTACTTTATAAATAGCACCATCAGAAGAACTTACCCATAAATTTTTGTCTGAAGGGTCAAATTCAACGCCACGAGCATTAATTAATCCACTATTACTTAATAGTTCTAATCTAT
>JALRHN010000333.1 GCA_023259575.1 Candidatus Kapaibacterium sp.
ACTATGGAATTCAAAACTTCTTCTTACGGCGTTGCTCGTGTCAAGACTTCTCAATACTCTGATGGTAATCTTGCCATCCTTCTTGAGGATGAGTTCGGCTCACCTCTTTCCAAACTGTCTGTCAATATGCCTGATAGTGCATACCTGTTGAGCGAGAATCAGTTCTTCGCTAAAACTTATTCTGAGAACGAGGAAATTGCTCAGGATGCACTAGCATCAGGTCTGTTCCGACAGACAAACACTATTGTAAAAAATGGTTGGGTCAGTTGTCCCGTTTGGGAGATTCTGACCCCATAATAATCTGTATAAATAAGTTATGCAACCATAGCTCAGCGGATAGAGCAACTGCCTTCTAAGCAGTTGGCCGCAGGTTCGAGTCCTGCTGGTTGCGTGAATATTCCTCAATAGCTCAGCGGTAGAGCATTCGGCTGTTAACCGAACGGTCACTGGTTCGAATCCAGTTTGAGGAGTTAGTGGCCTGTTAGTCGAGCGGTTAAGATGCCTCCCTTTCACGGAGGAGACCAGGGGTTCGAGACCCCTACAGGCTATCTCTGGTGGTGTAACGGTAGCACAGAGGTTTTTGGTGCCTTTAGTTGGAGTTCGAATCTCTACTGGAGAATTTTGCCTAGTTAGTTCATCGGCTAGAACGGCAGTTTTGTAAACTGCATGTGGCGGGTTCGATTCCTGCACTAGGCTTGGGC
>JALRHN010000334.1 GCA_023259575.1 Candidatus Kapaibacterium sp.
TTTTTTTGTTAAAGGATCAACTTTACCAAGCTTATTGCTGTGTTGTCATTGTTTGTTGTCATCATTGTTGTTTATTTTGTTATTTGAAAAGGTTTTGTCCATTCCCCCCTCCTCTCCTTTCTAATTTTATTGTTTAATTTTTTGATGTTTTACAACTTTTTGTTAAATGATCAACTTTACCACTTTGCATTTGATTTTTTGTTTGTGGTTGGTAATTTGTTTCTTGTTTTGAGATTGTTTTTTGTTGCTGAATTGAAAGGTTTGATTAGAAACATCAAAAAGAGTCCTTGTTAATATCCCTTGTGGCATTAAGGAAGTCATAGAATGCTACCTCTCCATTTTTGCAACATCAGGGGATATTTTTGTTGTACTGTTGGACTAAGTACCCTGAATCTGGAATAAGTCTGCAATTTCCATGTCATGCATGGTTATTGATGAGTGCTTTGCGCCAACCTTACCCAGATTTATTTGCTTAGTTTCAAATTTTGTTTTGGATCCCTTTTGGTTTTTGTGACTTGAGAAATTGTCTTGAAATTAAGAAATTAACATTTTACTCATGCCTCAACCAGTGAAATCAAATTGTTTGTTTTCATTATTGTTGTTTATTGTGTTGTTTGAAAAGGTTATTTTCCTTCCCCCCCTCATCTTATTTCTAAGTTTATTGTCATAATTTTTTGATGTTTTATTTTTTT
>JALRHN010000335.1:0-431 GCA_023259575.1 Candidatus Kapaibacterium sp.
CCCAGGCAATAGTCGACGTACTCTTCGACGTAGGAAATTCTTCCAACTAAAAGACTGTGATTGATCAATTTCGCGAAGCGTTGACGAGGCAATGACAAACCCAGAAATGACAAAAAACATGTCAACTCCCAGATACCCACCTTGAACTCGTGTTTCAAAGTGAAACAACAAAACAAGAATCACGGCAACTGCACGCAATCCTTGAATGTCCGCACGCTTCATTGGTGCACCCGGCAGGAGTCGAACCTACAACCTTTTGATCCGTAGTCAAATGCTCTATCCATTGAGCTACGAGTGCAACTTGCGTCATCAGTGTAACCGCCAGAATACGTCACCAACACCAACAGATATTTACTCCCAGGGACCCCACCCATTGTTGCGTTGATACATACGGAATGCTGCTGTGGCATTTAGTTTCGGGTCGAAAAGAT
>JALRHN010000335.1:441-690 GCA_023259575.1 Candidatus Kapaibacterium sp.
ATAACCCGTAGCAACATCCCGAACCGCTGACTGCTCCCGGCCGCATTTTGCTTTCGCGTTGGGCAATGGCCAGCGCGCGTTCTTCTAATTCATCAGGCCAAGCATCGCGAATGAACTGAATCACTTCTGCACGTGTAAACGTTTGTGCAGGGGGCGCAATTCGCGCCGGAGCGGGAACGCACACCGTGTTTCCAATCAGCAATTTGGTGGTTTTCTTCGCGTTTTTCAACGTCAATACTTTGCGTAAAT
>JALRHN010000336.1 GCA_023259575.1 Candidatus Kapaibacterium sp.
CAACTCTTTGCTGTGCTTCAATTCTTTTTATTTCTTCTAAAGCTTCTTTTCTTTCTGCTTCTGCTGCTGCTTTCTCAGTATATGCAGCTTGCCTAGCTTCAAATAAAGGGAGTTCTTCCTTAAATATAAAACTAGTAACTTCTTTTTCTGCGCCGTTTTCAAAAACTTTATAAGTTCTTCTTTCCCCACCAAATAGATCACTAAGTCCTGTATCAAATTGAGACAATAACATTTCTATTGGATTTTTTGAAAACTTACCAGAAGCGTAAAAAGCTTCTTTTGCTTTTTTTAGTCTAGCAACATTCCTAAAAAATGTTTTTTCATTGTATTCGATTTCATCTAAATTTGAATCTTGATTAAAACCATAAAAAGCAGATAAGTTTCTCAAGAAGTCGTCACTGTTAGGGTTTATATCAATGGCCCTTCTTACGTCCTCTGTAGAAACTTTAGGTTCAAGAAAAATATCTGAGAGTTCTTTTGCTCCTCTTAATGCTTCTCCATAATTACCGTCATCTAAGAGCTTAAGAATATGCTCCCCTCTTTTCATTTTACTGGTTTCATTTTGATATCCAACCCCTGCCGTTTCAATCTCTTCGTTAAGCAAATTAAATGTTTGATTTAAAAATGATTTTGAAGGTACAAATCCATTATTACTGCTAGTATTCATCATATTTAATATTATATCTTT
>JALRHN010000337.1 GCA_023259575.1 Candidatus Kapaibacterium sp.
ATTTGTTTGGCAAACCATGATACAGGCTCCTTTGGTGATTGCTTCTGCAGCAATTGGATTTTCTCAATATGCTAATTACTTTTTTCATTTTTCAGTGTGGCAAGAGAAAGCAGTAAGTGGTGCAGTGGTTATTTTAGTAATTAGTTTATTATACAGAAAAATCGAATCGATTGGAAAGATTTCTGTATTCTTATGGGTAGGCGTTTTAACTACTATGTTATGGATTATTTTTGGAGGTATTTTACATGGAAATTTCTTTGCACCTATACAACATATCAATGATGGATTGGAGATGAAGCATGGCTTTGCTGCAGCACTTGGATTCGCCAGTGTAAAAACGATTTATAGTTATTTAGGATATTACAATGTTTGTCATTTGGGTGGAGAAATAAAGAACCCAAGCAAGAATATTCCTAGAAGTATGTTTATCTCTATCACTGGCATTGCAATACTTTATTTAGCAATGAACATCAGTGTTGCTAGTGTACTTCCTTTTGAAACGATTGTGCAAAGTAAATACGTAGTGAGTGCTTATATACAAGCTTTGTATGGCACCAATGCAGGATCAATTGTAACTATATTAATTTTACTTGTGGCATTCGCTTCTTTATTTGCAGCCACACTGGGTTATAGTAGAATACCCTATGCAGCAGCAAAAGACAAATCTTTCTTCAACTATTTTG
>JALRHN010000338.1 GCA_023259575.1 Candidatus Kapaibacterium sp.
ATGACTAAGTTACAAAATATTGATACTAATATGCATAAGTTACAGAATATTGATACTAATATGACTAAGTTACAGAATATTGATACTAATATGTTACAACTATCTAGTATATATACTAATATGGCATCATTACAAAATATTTATACTAATATGTCAAGTTTATTAGATATAAATTCACAAATTATTCCACACCTTAGTGAAATATTATTAGTAGATGATTATGCAGCACAAGTTGCTTTAGACAAAATTACTGTTGCTAATGATAAAGCTAGTGTAACCTCAATGAAACTAGCTATAGAAACTATATATGATACTTTTGATGATAGATTCTTAGGTACAAAAACTAGTGACCCTACTTTAGATAATGATGGTAATCAACTTATAGATGGTGCAATGTACTTTAATACTTCAGTTACTGCACTAAAAGTATATGATTTAGGTAATAATTTATGGTTTACAATTCCACAAATATATTTATCTAGTTTATTGGATGTTACTTTAACTTCTATAACTACTGGAGATTTATTAACATGGAATGGTAGTAAATGGGTTAATACTAGAACTCCTAACGTTAATAGTATTAAATTAAATGGAGGTACTGGTACTAATGGAACAGCTACTTGGAATAATACTGAATATACATATGATATAGTTTTAAATC
>JALRHN010000339.1 GCA_023259575.1 Candidatus Kapaibacterium sp.
TAATTCTCGCACCATTCGCACCACCACGTTTATCTGATCCACGGAAAGTAGATGCAGAAGCCCATGCAGTAGAAACTAATTCACTAATAGATAAACCTGCAGCTAAAATTTTCGTCTTTAACTCCGCAATGTCTTTATCATCAATAGTTGATTTAGTTGTATCTGCAATTGGATCTTGCCAAATTAACACTTCAGAAGGAACTTCTGGTCCAGTGTAACGAGAACGAGGTCCCATATCACGATGTGTTAATTTAAACCAAGCTCTCGCAAAATCCGTCGAATGGGCTCCGCTACCGGAAAATCCATTTCAGCAACTGGAAGAGGTAAGACATCTGTAGGAAAGGAGCGCCACTTTTCGCTGCGATGAGTTTTTAGTTCACTGAGAGCGAGAGCTTGTAGCTCGAGGCTGCTCTGCTTGCTCATGGACTTAGTATGTCACCGACAATACGCTTTATCCATGACCGCGAATATGACGATTACAACTTCGCAGATGAAGAGAATCGTTGCGGATTTAGCCACACGGGATGCACGCATTGCTAAGGTGATTGACGCACATCCGCTCTGCACAATCGGTAGAAATCCTAAGCCTGTCAGCCATTTTGAGGCGCTCGTTGAATCTGTGATTTCGCAGCAACTTGCAGTCAAGGCTGCAGAAAC
>JALRHN010000033.1 GCA_023259575.1 Candidatus Kapaibacterium sp.
AGTTTTGGACTATCTATATCTAGTACTCCCAATAATCTTCCATTGTATTCTAAAGGAATTACAATCTCAGATTTAGAATCAACATCACATGCAATATGTCCTGGGAATTCATTCACATCATCTACAACAATAGTTTTTTTAGAATAAGCAGCTGTTCCACAAACACCTTTTTGCATAGGAATTCTAATACAAGCAGGTTTGCCTTGAAATGGACCCAGAACAAGTTCGCCACTAATAAGAAAATAAAATCCGCACCAATTAATATCTTGTAAAGCATGAAATAATAATGAAGAAAAGTTGGAGCAATTAGCAATCCAATTGGTTTCTCCATTTAATAAAGATTTCACATCCTTTAGTAAAGAATCGCTAGAGTTATTGGATGATTGTATATACATAATTGATATTTAAAGGTTTACAAATAACTTGTGAGAAAAATGAAGATAAATTAAGACAAAATTAATTGGTAGTCTGACATAAATTTAGCTTTTTTGTAACTGTGCTTGTAAAAGAATGTAACTGAAAGCATAAAGAGTATTGATGTGATTTCCATCATAATAGAAATCTCAGTTATTTTTTACAGCATTAACTGAATGCTCGGCTGACTCTGGGGGGAGGCAGTTTGGGATTATTCATTATCAAAAGGAGGCCCCTGTGCAACAAACAAAAATGCATAGACAAACCCTCTCAAAAGTAAAGCCATTATTTATATTGGCAATGATTTCGGCAAGTATTTGTTCTTTTTTAATTGGTACCATGAATGCAGCTTCAAAAAAAGCATTCATTCCTCGCATTGATTCAGTTAATTATATTGGATTTAATGTAAAAGTTCCTAGGCAAATTGGCCCTGGTTCTTGGTATGGTAAGCAATTCCACAATCGCAAAACAGCAAGTGGGCAACTATTTGATATGTATGGCTTTACTGCTGCTCATCGAACATTACCATTAGGTTCGATTGCAAAAGTAACAAGTGAAAAAACAGGTAAATCCGTTTTGGTTTGCATAAATGACCGAGGGCCTTATGTACATCATAGAATAATTGACTTGTCTTTTCATGCAGCTGGGCAAATTGGCAATAGACTAGACAAGTTAGCCGTGGAGTATTTTACTCCATCTCAAATTTCAATGCTTGGGCCATTAACATTTAATACTGCAAAATACTTTGGCTTTACATCGAATCATCAACCAATGATTATTCCATTGTATGCATGCACAAACTTAGAAGTATTTAAAGACTTTTCAGATGCAATTAAGCGTCAACAAGAAAGACAAACTTTAGAGTCCAATTCAGGAGCCGAATCAGTAATCATGATTGTTCCTGATATTGCAAGTAAAAAATCTAGAATGCCTAAGTACACTTTCTTAGTGAGTTCTATAACGTCCGAATTAGCATTTGGTGTTTTACCTGCTAATGAATAATTACTTGGAATCATGACATATTATCCCCTGTATAAGAAATCTCATACAGGGGATTTTATTTTTTGTAAGCAAATTCTTTGTAGGCCAATGTCTATTTCGTATTTTCGAGCTCAAAATCTTAAGAAGGTAAATAAATTATGAAATCTATGCCCAAGTATTTGATTATCGCTGGAATTCTAGCATCAATGATATTCCAGAGCTTCCAATGTGCCTCACCTGAATTTACAGGAGCAAAACTGGCATATAATCAAAAAGATTATAAGAAAGCTGCAGATGGATATGAAAAAGAAATTGCTAAAAATCCATCAAATGTTGATGCTTGGTATTATTTAGCAGATTGCAATATCAAGTTAGCTAATTTTACTAAAGCAGCTGAATATGCATTAGAAGCTCAAAAAAGGGCAACAAAACCAGACCAAAAAGCTAAGTCATCAGAGCAAATCTTCTATATCTGGGCTGAATCTTATAATAAAGGTACTATGCTTTATAATGGTTTCTTGGCATCTGATAAAAGTTCAGATATCAAACCAATGTTAGACTTATTAAATCTAGCTGCATCTTTAAAACCAGAAAATACAGAACCTTTATTCCTAATGGGTAATGCATATGAGATAAAGGGCGATACTGTAAATGCTATTAACACATATGAACGCTGCTTAAATTATATGTTGATCTATTTTGACATCATGAAAGAACGAAATATTGTTCTTGGGATGCCAAGAGAAGAAGCCTTAACTCAGCTAGGAAAACCTTTAAGCACAAAATCAATGATTGATAATGAAGGTGATTCCTTAATAGTAGATAAGCTATCCATAAATGCAAAAGATGTGTATGTATGTTCTTATAAGAAATCTGGCGGAAGAGCAATAATCGATGGTTTAAGAGCCAATTTGCCAGAGTCTTGGTCTACTCAAGAAAAAGAAAGATATTTTTCAATCAACTTGAAGCCATTGGTTAATCTTGCATATTTATATTATGGGAATAAAAATTATAGTAAATGTTTGCAGACAATAGAAGCTGCATTATCTGTAAATCCTAGTGATGATGAACTTTCTAGTTTGAAAATTCAAGTATATGAAGATCAAGGAAAAACTGATGAAGTGTTGAAATCCTTGGAAGTATCTGTTAATAAAAGCCCTAATAATAAAATTTATCTAGAACAATATGCAAGAGTCTTGGCAAGACAAAAGAACTATGATAAAGCGATTATTTATTATGAAAAGGCATTAGGAGTTGACCCCAAATTTGATATAGCTATATTTAATATTGGTGCTTGCTATGTAAATAAAGCTGCTGAAGTTATTGATCAAGAACAGAAAAAAGTGGATGCCAATCCTAAATATAAAACTGATGAGTCTAAATGCTATCCATTCTTAAATAAAGCTGCAGACTATTTCACACAGTATAGATTAAATCCGGTGAATAAAGATAATTTAGGTGTCATTCAGCAATTGTCTGATATTTATATCATCACCAGACAAAACGATAAATTCAAAGCTACAGTTACTGAATTAGAAGCTTTAGAGGCAGCAAATCTTACAAATCCTATGTATTATGAATATATGGGTAAAGTATATGCTAAACTTGGACAAAAAGATAAAGCAGACAAAGCATTCGGTATGTCTGATATGTTAAGAAAAAAATAATTACATCATTAATTTGGCAATTTGGAGCTTAATATCCATGGCAGAAAAAGAAGAACAAGCACAGCATATAAGTATAGAATTAGGTGAGAAAGAAGCTGAAGGAATCTATTCAAATTTGGCGATAATTCGTCATTCTCCAGCAGAATTTGTTATAGATTTTACTCGAATTTTGCCAGATGTACCTAAGGCAAGAGTTCATGCTAGAATTATTATGACTCCACAACATGCTAAAATGTTATTACATGCATTAACTGATAATTTACTTCGATTCGAAGAAGATAATGGCGAAATTTCAATGGATGGTCAATCTCCATTTGACACAAAGCATGTTCACTAATATATATGTGAAATATAGATCATATAAACCACGCTATATAAAGGCGTGGTTTTTTTTTAAGGTAGTAAAATGAAAAAGCCTGGTAAAGTAGTAATTAATCTTCATACACATCTACCATATGTATTGCATCATGGAGATTGGCCTCACGGTACAGATTGGCTATGTGAAGCTGTGGCAGAATGCTATTTACCACTTCTTACGATGTGTAATGAATTACTTGCCGATGGTATTACACCAAACTTATCTTTTGATATTTCACCTATTCTTTGCGAGCAACTTGAGCATCCTGATTTTGCACCAATATTTCTAGAATATTGTAATACAAAGATGACTTTAGCATTAAAAGATGCAGAAAAATTTATTGCTAAGAAAGCGGATCCACATCTAGTCTATTTAGCTCATTATTGGCATGAATGGTATTTAAGGCGAAAACATGAATTTGAACATGTTTATAATTACTCTATTATCTCAAGTTTTAAGAAGCTACAAGATGTGAATGCCATAGAAATTCTTACCTGTGGAGCAACTCATGGATATTTGCCTTTATTAGCAGAAGATAAAAGTGTATCACTTCAAATGCGGGTTGCCAAACAAAATTATAGTAAATATTTCGGTATTGCTCCCAATGGAACATGGATTCCTGAATGTGCATATAGGCCTTCCTATGAATGGAAAACACTATTAGAACATGAAAAATATTCAGTTCCTACAAAAAGGAAGGGCATAGAAGAAATACTTGGCCAAGAAGGTTTAAAATGCTTTTTCGTAGATCAACAATTATTTACCAATGCCCAAGTACATGATAAATTTCCAATGCATTCTTTACCAGAAGAATATCATTCATTAAGAACATTTAGAGTGAAATCTAAAGAATCGCAAACTGATAATATGTCTATAGCTTTTGCAAGACATCAGAATATTGCTTTAAAAGTATGGAGTGGGGAAGATGGTTATCCGGGAGATGGAAATTATTTAGATTTCCATAAAAAACATGAACAATCTGCGATGAGATATTGGAGAGTAACGGATAATAAAACCGATATGCAATATAAAATGCTGTATAAGCCTGATTGGGTTCATGAAAAGGTATCATTGCATGCTTATCATTTTATAAAATCAATCGAATCAATAATCAATAAATATCAGCATGCCACTGAAAAACAAGCAATTTTATGTTTGCCTTTTGATACAGAATTATTTGGACATTGGTGGTTTGAAGGTCCTCGATTCTTAAATGCAGTCATTAGAGGTATATATCATTCTCCTTATATTTCCCTAGAAAAGAGTTCTACTATTATTAATGACAATCATCAGCCAGACACAGCATCGTTGCCAGAAGGTTCATGGGGAGAACATGGTAATCATGATGTATGGATAAATCCACAGACAATGTGGACATGGGAAAAAATCTATGATGCAGAGTCTACTTTTTGTCAGTTAATGGACACATATCACAAAGACAATAGAACTAAAATTCAAGAACGATTATTATTACAGGCAATGCGTGAATTAATGCTTCTACAATCATCTGATTGGCAGTTTTTGATAACCAATGCCTCTGCAAAGGATTATGCAGAAATGAGGTTTTCTAATCATTATTCTGATTTCAAAGTATTAGCTAATCTTATCGTTACTTATGGAAAAGCTAAACGTTTACTTGCTGCAGATGCTAGAATAATTGAACAAATCGAAATTAGAAATGCAGTATTTCCAGAACTTAGCTTGGATATGTGGTCTGATTAATTGTTTTTCGAAAATCTTCTTATTCCTGCAGTATATGTAGCTAGAACTTGAATAGATCCTAATTCATCATTAGGACATGTTTCTATATTTTTATCGATAATCGTGAAATCAGCATCAAATTTATGATGCAATTTACCTCTCCTATAATCCATTCCACTTGCTTCATGAGCCCATTGTGTGTAAGCCAAGATTGAGTGTTGACGTTGAATGATTTGTTCACCATGCCATGGATTATCCGAAAGAAATGGAATTCTATTACAGAATGCAGAAATACCAATAAATGGATTCCCAGATTCTATTGGAAAATCTGATCCACCGGCAGGATGTAAGCCTATATCTATAAGGGATTTCCAAGGATATGCATAGGAAGTTCTATCTCCTAATCTACTGTCTGCCATTGATGCATCACTGATACAATGAATTGGTTGAACAGCTGTTTTTATAGAATGATGGGAAATTCTGTTTATATCCTCGGGATGAACAATTTGGGCATGTTCAATTCTAAGAATATCATCTTGTGAAGCAAAGCCTTGTTGTCTTAAGCGTTCATAAACATTAATGACCATCCTATTTGCAGCATCACCAATTGCATGTGTACTTATATTCCATCCATATTCAAGTCCTTTAACTGCTTTTTCAAATAATTGCTCTTCTTGAAGTAAAAAAAGACCCTTCGTATCTGCATCGGAATAGTGATCCAATAATGCTGCACCCCTGGATCCTAAAGCACCATCAGCAAAGAATTTAAGCCCTACTATACGCATAAATTCACCTACTGCTGGTAAATATCCAAAAGTGCTCCATTCATCGTTTTGGGCTCTGATATAGGATTGTATTCGAATAGGTAATGAACCAGATTCTGCCATTTCTAAATAATATGGTAACAATGTTGGATGAACATCCATATCGTGTACTTCTGTTAAACCAAGAGAACTACAATGATGTACAGCAGCTATAATATCCCTTTTAATTTCTTCTGGACTAGATTCTGGTATACAATCTGCAACTAAATTCATGGCATTATCAATTAGGATTCCAGTAGGGGATGAATCCTCCATAATTATTGAGCCACCCATTGGATGTGGTGTATCTTTATTTATCCCTGCTATTTCTAAAGCTTTAGAATTTACCCATGCAGCATGTCCATCGGCTCTTCGTAAATATACTGGTTGATGTGGAAAAGCTATGTCAAGAATTTCTTTATTTGGAAACAGATTTTGATCCCACAATTCTTGATTCCATCCATTACCAACTATCCAACCTTGTGATGTATGTGTACTTTGAAGGGCTTGTTGAACACATTCTTGAGCTGATTTTGCAGAATATAAAGATAAACCTGTTAATGTGTTTCCTAATCCATAAAGATGACAATGAGAATCAACTAAACCTGGCATAATCCATGCATGAGGATAAAAATGAGTACCTTGTTCAGAGATTATTTCAACTCCATGAGGGTTGGGATATATAGAGGCGATTCGTCCTCTTTCTACCAAAATTGTTGCTTGAATAGCATGCATAAGATTATACATATAAAAAAACCGATAATAATGTATAAAGCAAATGCTTAGGATACATTGATTATCGGTTTATAAATAAATTAGATATTAATTTCTTCTACGATTAGGATCGATTTTATCAAGGTATGCTACTTTGCTAATAAGTTGTTCTTCTGTTTCAACATTATTTGCATCAGGTAGACAGCAATCTACAGGACATACTGCAGCGCATTGTGGTTCATCATGAAATGTTTTGCATTCTGTGCATTTATCTGGAACGATATAATAATAATCAGTTTGCCAAAAATCACCTTTGAAATTTCCAGGTGATTGTGAACCTTCATATTTAGTGTCACCAAGACTCCATACAGTACCACCTTCATAAATAGCGGTATTTGGACATTCTGGTTCACATGCACCACAGTTAATGCAATCGTCTGCATTTATATAGATAGCCATAACAATAGTTTCCTTTAATTTTCAGAAAGTAAAAAAGCATTAAAATGGAACATCATCATAATCAGATGTAGGTGGAATAGGTTCATTATAATTGGTACTACCCATTGATCCACCACCTAATTTTTCAATTTTCCACGCATTGATATTTGTAATGTATACTTGACGTCCATCTTTAGTATTTACAAGTTTACCACGCAAATCGAATGCCACTTTAATGGTATCGCCTTTTCTCATTGTATCTAATATTTCACATTTATCTTGAACGGCTTGTAATTTTATATATTCATTATACATGCCACTACTTGTTTCAACTACAAATTCTCTTTTTTTGAATTTGTCTGTAACTTGTTGAGAATCAAATACCTCAAACAAAGTACCCTGTAATTCATAAGCCATAATTAACCTTTGTATATTTATCGTTTATCAATAATGATCAAAAATTTCGATGTCCAAAAACGTATAGGATCTGTTATCGACATCGAATTATTTCCTGAATTTTTCTCTAATAATTTTGGATTATGAGAAGAAATAATCTGATACTTATCTGGAATAGGTAAGCTTCTTGTAGAACGAATATCTACTCGAATAAAATCCTGTTCATTTAAATTTTTTGCTGGAACATATGTACCACCAATACCAAGAAAGCCAGTTCCTTCTTCTGCAATAATACCTTTTGATTCTAAATCATCGGTTTTTCCAATGATATAATAGAAAGTGTTTTTTTCATTCTCAATTCTATTTTTTTCTAAGGCTTCATTTTCTGCTGTTGATTTATACGAATCTCTATCATTTTGTAATTGTTGAGTTTCTATTTTCAATGCAGAAATTTCACTTTCTTTAGATGCAATTTGCTCTTGCATATCAGTAATCAATTTTTCTAATGTACCTACTTTATCCGATAATTCTGAATTTTGATCTTGAAGAGAATTAAGACGTTTGGTGCTTTTTTTAAGATTACTTTTTGATTCTTCTAATGATAATGAAAGTTGTTTGATTTTAGCAAGAATATCTGCTTTTTGATCACCTGATTCAGTAATCTTAACCTGTTCAAGCGCAGTGAAAAGTTCGGTTATATATTGAGTAGTTTGCATAAGCTCTGTCATAAGACGATCTTTTTCTGCTACTAACTCTTTCATCTGTGCATAATCTTCTAATAATTGTTCTTTTGATTTTGCTTTATCTTCTTCTAAGGGCTCTACTTTGTCTTTATCAGAACATGAAATCAAGAAAACACTGCAAAAAAAACACAGTAATACAAGTATATCTGAAACTTTTACCGTATGTATTCTCTTCATTTTTACTTTTCCAGTGCTATAAATATGTAAAAAACGCAGGATAAACTTTGTATATGTTAGTGCAAATCTAATGATTTAATATCTATGAATATCCATATGAAATACTCAGCTTTTTTGAATAATCTGTTCCAGACTATCTAATACTTCATCCAATTTGTGAATATCCTTTGCACCAGCTGTTGCCATATGTGGTTTTCCACCACCGCCACCACCAAGTCTCTTTGCTATATCACCTATAATTCTTCCAGCAGGATATTCTTTTGTTAAGTCATCTGTAACAATGCATACTAAATTAATTTTATCATCTACAATTGAAGACAAAACAGCGATTCCAGATTTGCCTATTAAAGATCTCATATTATCACCTAGCATCTTCAATTCTTCCATTGACAATCTATCTGTTTTAACAGGGATTAGTTTGATAGACGTATTAGATATATGGTATGCTTGATCAATAAGTTCTGATAATTTGGAGGATACTTCTTGAACTTTGACGATAGATAATTCTT
Source organism: Candidatus Kapaibacterium sp. (assembly GCA_023259575.1). Lineage (GTDB taxonomy): Bacteria > Bacteroidota > Ignavibacteria > Kapaibacteriales > UBA961 > UBA961. The sequence goes on from JALRHN010000033.1 coordinate 8,902, forward strand.
TTTCTAATGATTTAAGAGAATCATGCAAAGAATCAATGGTGTGTTTTTCTGTTTCAATTGTATGGTGAAGATCTGCAATATACTGTGCTATGCCAAATGATGTTATTGCTTCGATTCTTCGAATTCCAGATGCAATAGCAGACTCATTCAAAATGTGAAAATATCCAATATCTGATGAATTCTGTACATGAGTGCCACCGCAAAACTCAGATGAAAATTGTTCATCTATTGTTACAACTCTAACTGTATCACCATATTTATCACCAAAAAACATCTTTACATGAGGAATATTTCTAGCTTGATCAATAGGTAATTCTCTTGTAATTACTTCAATTCGCTCGCGGATTTTATCATTTACAAGAGCCTGAATTTCTTTTATTTCAGAATTAGATACTTTCTGAATATGCGAAAAATCAAAACGTAGATATTCAGCAGAAACCAAAGAGCCAGATTGTTGAACATGATTACCTAACACTCTTCTTAAAGCTTCATGTAATAAATGGGTTGCAGAATGATTCTTTTGAATATCCCATCTTCTATTAAAATCAACAGATAGAGTTGCTATAGGTTTATGCGGAGCAAGAATTTCTCTGTCAGCAATATGAATAATTGCATTTCCTTGCTTTTGGACATTTCTGATTGAATATATTTCTTGATCAATTGTTATCGTGCCATAATCAGATTGTTGGCCACCCATTTCTGCATAAAAAGGAGTAGTTTCTGTTATGATGTGATTATCAGCAAAATGGATAATATTACTTTGCGATTGCAAAGAAGTCCAGCCATCAAACGTAGTTTTAGAATCTGTAATATTACCTTCAACTTGTTGCAGAACTTGCTTCCTAGCATTTCTAGACCTTTCTTTTTGTTGGTCCATTAGTTCTTTAAATCCTGCTAAGTCTACCGTAAGACCTCTCTCTTTAGCTATTAACTCGGTTAAATCAGCTGGAAAACCAAATGAATCATACAGTAAAAAGATATCAGATCCCTGTATTAATGTTTCAGAAGCATTCTTTAAGGAAATTTCAATTTCTTCAAATCTGTCTAAACCTCTGTCTAATGTTTGAAGAAAACTCTCTTCTTCAGCTTTAATTACTCTTTTAATATGCTCTAAATTCTGAGGAACTTCTGGGAAAATATCGCCCATAGTTTCCGAAATAATAGAAGTTAACTTATAGAGAATTGGCTCTGTAAATCCTAAATTTCTGGCATATCTACAAGCTCTTCTTAAAATGCGTCTTAATACATAGCTACGTCCTTCATTACCAGGCATTGCTCCGTCAGCAATAGAGAACACTAAGGTTCTAATATGATCCGAGATTACTCTCATAGCAATACCTACTGTATTTTCTAATGATGTAGAATATTGCTCTCCAGACAATTGCTCTATCTTCTTAATGATAGGCATAAAAACATCTGTATCATAATTTGAATCAACATGTTGCATCACGGCACAAATACGTTCAAATCCCATTCCTGTATCAACATGTTTTGACAATAATTCCTCTAAAGAACCATCGGGTTTCCGATTATATTGTATAAAAACAAGATTCCATACTTCGATTACTTCTGGCACACCCATATTCACTAATGGCCCACCAGATTTATCGGGCGTTCTGTCAAAATGAATTTCTGTGCATGGGCCACATGGTCCTGTTTCTCCCATTTCCCAAAAATTATCTTTTTCATCAAATCGATGAATTTGTTCTACAGGTAGATATTCCTTCCATAATTCAAAAGACTCATCATCTGTTCTGAACACAGTTGCATGTATTCTGTCTTTTGGCAATTTCCAAACACTTGTTAACAATTCCCATGCAAATGCAATTGCTTCTTTTTTATAATAATCTCCGAAACTCCAATTGCCAAGCATTTCAAATAAAGTATGATGATATGTATCATAACCAACTTCTTCTAAGTCATTATGCTTGCCAGAAACTCTAATACATTTTTGTGTATCTGCACATCTAGTATAATCCCTAGTACCTGTTCCTAGAAATACATCTTTAAATTGGTTCATACCAGCATTTGTAAAAAGGAGTGTTGGGTCACCATGGGGGACAACTGGCGCACTTTGGACTATTTTATGTCCTTTAGAAGCAAAGAAATCTAAAAATGATTGACGTATTTGTCTGGAATTCATAATAAGTATAGATATTAATAGTGAATACTGTAAAAATACTGAATTTGCTGGAAAGGTATAGAGCTAGATTGACTTAATTATTTTGAAGTGCAATTGGCGTTTTGATCATCATTCTAATAAATGCTGATTGTAAAGCAGGTGCATAGAAATACTCTGAAATGCCATTATTACTTATCATCTGCATTCCTTGTATTGATGCTTTGCATTGAGAGTAATAACGCATATAAAATGGTCCGGACTCGATACTTTTTTGATGCGAAAATATTGCAGTACATTTTTGATGATGATACATAGCTTCTACTGAAATTATGCTTCCTGGATTGAGACCAAATAGATTGTATTTAGGTTTTGAGATAGTAATATGTGCATCATGAATCATTTCTAAAGTTTGCAATATTCTATCTTCAATACAAATGCATGTAAATGCAGGATGGTCTTTGTAGCTTGGATAATGATAATATACTAGGGTAAATTGATCATTTAGGTGTATTCTTCCCCAATACCAATCTTTATAGGAATCATATAATGGGACATGGCCATGATTGCAATCGTGATAACCCAATGAAGAGATAGATTCTGTATATATATCTTCTCCATATTCTGATAGTGTTATTATACCAGATACAGTGCAGGTTGGTGCAATGAGCCTCCATTCATGTTCTGCATTTTGGTGAGAAATATGAGTATGATTATATATGGATGGAGTAAAAAGCAGTGATCCTGAAATTGCTTTTGCCAAATCTTGTCCATGTGTATCGATTGTTATTGTATAAGAACCATCTTTGTGCCGAATAAATCCAGAATTATTTACATAAACAGAAATTTCATTGTGATCATTGCTAGTATATTCTAATTGTTTGGTATGATGAATACATCCAGCTATTTTTTTATCATTTTTATACACAGAAATAGAGAATCCGCTATAATTATGTGGCAATCCATGAGGTAATGATTCGATATAATAAGGTGACATAGGCATTCCCCTAAAAAAAATGATGGTACATGCAAAGTCTTGATGTTTTGCATCAAAATACCACCATTCATAGCCTCCAGAAGCATCTACATGTGATGTATAATCTCCATCTGTTCCAAAGCGTATATTCATCATAAAAGAGTATTCATTAATTAAAAAGGATTACCATTATGATCTGTGTAAAGGGGAAGTATAATTGTAATCATTGTACCTTTGCCAATTGTGCTTTCTGCTGTTATTATTCCTTGATGAGCTTCAATAATCCATTTTACGATTGATAGTCCAAGCCCATTTCCTTGAATATCCTTAGACCTAGCTTGATCTGCCCTAAAGAATCTATCAAAAATATGAGGTAAATGCTCTTCAGAAATGCCTACACCGGTATCGCTTAACCGTAAAACAGCATCATTACCTTGCTTAACCAAGCGAATAAGAATATCGCCACCAATATTGGTGTATTTTACAGAATTATCCACAATATTTAATAATGCTTGATGAAGTCTGATATCATCTCCTTCCACAAATAGTCCAGGCTCAATCATTTTTCCAACGGTAATATTTTTCTCTTCGGCTAATATTTCGGCATCTTCGCTAATTTCTTCTAACATCAAGCTTAAATTTATACGTTTTTGTTCGATATGAACTTGTCCAGTTTCAGCCCTAGAAATATCCAATAAAGTTCTTACTACATTAGAAAGTCTTTCTACTTCTTCTAAACAGCTTATGATTAATTCCTGATATTCTCTTGTGGATTTTTCACTTTTAAGAGCAACTTCTAATTCTCCGGTAAGGATTGCCAAAGGTGTTCTAAGTTCATGAGAAACATCTGCAGTAAATTGTTTTATTTGATAGAATGATTCTTCTAATCGTGTAATCATTTCATTAAGTGTGTGGGTTAGCCTTGCAACTTCATCTTTAGTTTTAGGCTCGGGCAGTCTATTACTTAGATTGCTTGCTGTGATTTCTCTTGCTGAAGTAGCTAAATCATCTATAGGTTTTAGAGATACTCTTGCTAAAATAAAACCGCCAATTGTAGAAATAAGAAGTACAACAGGAAATCCTATTAAAAGGGAAGTAAACAATTCATACAAAGTTGTATCTATTTCTTCTAATGAATACCCAACCGAAATATATGCTTGTTTTGTTCTGGTTCTTAATAATCTAAGATTATGGCTTTTACCCGTAAGAATATGCGTAGATGAGATAATAGGCTCGAAACCATTTGTATTCTGTAAGGGGACAGTTGCTAATGAATTTGTGTCAAGATTTTCTGAACGCCAAACTACTTGTCCTTTAAGATCAGAAATTTGGATATAGAAATTTTTAGGATTAAGGAGGATATGTTCATACACTGCAGACCAAACGGGGTCTTCATCTACGCCATTACTATCATTTCTAAATGCTATGGAAGTATCCGAAACAACTGTGTTTTTTCTGAAAAATGCAAATGAATCAGCTGCAATTTCTTTTTGTTGACGATAATATTTTTTTCTTCTTGGAGCAGGTTTTAAAGGCTGCATTGTTTCTCTTTGTTTCTTTTGAATTATATAATCCAAAGAACGAGAAACTCTTTCTAATGAAGTATCTAAATTTTGATATAAATCGCTAGAAACTGTTATATATGCTGCTATTCCAAAGGTTAATAAAGTACCTGAAACGATAGCACTATACCAGAACACAAGGCGAAAACGCAAAGAAATATTTTTCATATATAGGTTTTCTTATGTGAAAGCCAAATCGATCTAATAAAAAAATAGGGTACAGTTTTTATGCTGTACCCAATATACTGTATTCATTACCTTATTTAAGGCTAATAACTTCTGTCCATTCTAAATTACCAGACTTCAATCGAACATAATATATGCCTGTAGGAAGGCTTGAAAGATTAAGTTGATTCTTATATATACCATTATCATTTGTAGCAAAAGGCATAGTTAGCATATTCTGGCCTAATACTGATGTAATAGAAAGAACACCTTGTATTGGTGCAAAATGATGTAATGATATGGTTACAATATCAGAAGCTGGATTTGGGTAGATAGTAAATGTCTTGTTAGAAACGAGATCTTGTATAGACGTTGCGATCCTAAAGCCAAAAGACTGATTCTTGCATGAATTTATGTCGCCAATTTCTACTACATAGTTTCCCGTACCATCTCTTTGTGTAAAGGTTAATGTTCTCGAGGTAGCTCCTGGTATGAGAACACTGTCTTTATACCATTGATATGTGATAGCTGAAGTAAGGCATGTTAAAGTAGAATCATTGGTTTTTTCTATAATTGGCTGAAAAGGACGCTTATTGACTTTTACTGTTATTGAATCATAAATAATACATTGTAGAGCATCTTTTATTTCAATTTTAAAAGTTGTATTTGCGATAGGTCGAGCCATTGGAACTTGTTCGGTAACACTACTTAATCCACCACTACTTGGTGTCCACTTAAATTTATATGGTGGTGTACCTCCTTTAATTATAAGTGGTAATTGTATAGAATCACCTTCGCAAATAATAAATGAATCTGGTAATTCAGTGCTTAATGCTGGATTTACAATTACATTAATCGTATCTTTTACTACACAAAAGCTTCCATCAATTACAGTACATATATATGTTGTTGTTTTTGCTGGATTTGCTAATGGTCTTGCAATAGAAACAGAGCTTAATCCTGCAGCAGGTTCCCATGAATATTGATATGGTGGAAGACCTCCAGAGACAATATTTCCAATTTCTTTTCCTGTAGATTCACACAAAACTATATCTGGTGCATAACCAAATTTTGTATTACAAGCGGCACCGGTTCTAAAATCTATTTCTCCAGGTGTATTATAATTATTGCAGAACCAACGGCTAAAATGCTGTGTATTGCCTTCGGCTAATTTATATTCAAATCTCATTCTCCATTTATAAGAAGAATTTACAGTTAGCGCGCTAATATTTTGAACGATATCTTTTAAGCCTTGAATATCTGTCCAAGATGATGAAGTAACTGTATTCTTATTATTAAATGCTTGATTTAAGGGTTTAACTTCGATAATTGGACGTACAAATGTTCTTCCAGTGAATGGAAAATATGATGCACCAATATCTACTGAGCTGGAATTCTCTACTCGTAATGAAACAGTGATAGGGGAATTTGTTCCTTTTTTATATTGCATCATCAAATTACCGTAAGGATCTATCAAATAGATAGACTCATTATTAAAGTCTGGGTAGGATTTAAATAGGTTATATAGTCTGTTCAAATCGCTATCATCTTTTAATAAAAGCTGGCCTTGGCT
>JALRHN010000340.1 GCA_023259575.1 Candidatus Kapaibacterium sp.
ATATTCACTTTCAACCAAAATATATTTTTGCAGCCATAGATGCAGGTTGCGCTGCTGTTCGAGTTAATCCTGGAAATATCAAACAATTTGACGACAAAGTTAAAGAAGTTGCTAAGGCTGCAGGCGATGCGGGAATTCCGATTCGTATAGGTGTTAACGCTGGATCATTAGACCCACGTTTAATTGCAAAGTACGGTAAAGCCACGCCCGAAGCACTTGTTGAGTCAGCACTCTGGGAAGCAAGTTTGTTTGAAGAACATGGTTTTTCCAATATTAAAATTTCAGTTAAACATCACGATCCAGTGACCATGGTTAATGCATATCGCTTACTAGCTTCTAAATGTGATTATCCATTGCACTTAGGTGTTACAGAAGCTGGCCCTTTATTCCAGGGAACAATTAAATCCGCAACTGCTTTTGGAATTTTGCTCGCAGAAGGCATTGGCGACACAATTCGCGTCTCTTTATCAGCGCCACCAGTTGAAGAAGTAAAAGTTGGAATTTCAATTCTTGAATCACTTAACTTGCGCCAACGTAAACTGGAAATTGTTTCGTGCCCATCATGTGGCCGCGCCCAAGTTGATGTTTATACATTGGCTGAAAAAGTGCAGGCTGGTTTACAAGGTATGACAGTTCCACTTCGTGTTGCAGTAAT
>JALRHN010000341.1 GCA_023259575.1 Candidatus Kapaibacterium sp.
CAACTTGAATAGTTGACATCTGCCAGGTTCGACCGATGGCATCTTTCGCTTGCACTGAAATCTTTGGTCCATAGAAAGCCGCGCCGCCCGGATCAAGAACGAGTTCCAGACCTTGTTTATCCGCTGCTTGGCGAAGCGCTTCTGTTGCCGCTTCCCAATCAGAATCTGCACCTACTGATTTCTCCGGATTGCGAGTAGAGAGCTCTAGGTAGAAATCTGACAGACCATAATCGCGCAAAAGATTCAAAACGAAAGTCAGCAAGCTATCAAGTTCACCAGCCATCTGTTCTTTTGTGCAATAAATATGAGCATCATCTTGAGTGAATCCACGAGCACGAGTAATTCCATGGACAACGCCAGATTTCTCATAACGGTAGACAGTTCCGAACTCAAAGAGGCGAAGTGGAAGATCGCGATAAGACTTGGAAGATGACTGGTAGATGAGGTTATGGAAAGGACAATTCATAGGCTTCATGTAGTACTTCTGGCCAGGTTTCTTGATCGTGCCATCAGCATGAAGTTCTTCATCCATCACCATGGGCGGATACATACCTTCTGCGTACCACTGAAGATGTCCTGATGTCTCAAACAGTGCTGCTTTAGTCAGGTGAGGCGAATAGACGAATTGATAATCCTCTTCTTCGTGGCG
>JALRHN010000342.1 GCA_023259575.1 Candidatus Kapaibacterium sp.
TTTTGGCCAAAATTTGAACCCATGAGTACAACCAGAGGACCTATTTCTCAATTTATAGAAAAAAACTACCTGCATTTTAATGCCGCAGCCTTACTAGATGCCGCTAAAGGATACGAAACCCATTTAGCCGAAGGTGGTAAAATGATGATTACCCTTGCTGGTGCTATGAGTACAGCCGAATTAGGTAAAACTTTGGCTGAAATGATCAGACAAGATAAAGTGCAGATTATCTCTTGTACAGGTGCAAACCTTGAAGAAGATATCATGAATTTGGTTGCTCATTCTCATTATAAAAGAGTTCCCAATTATAGAGATCTTTCTCCGCAAGATGAATGGGATCTTTTAGAAAATCATTTTAATAGAGTTACTGATACATGTATTCCCGAAGAAGAAGCCTTTAGACGTCTACAAAAGCATTTATATCATGTTTGGAATGAAGCTGATAGAAATAATAATCGATTTTTTCCGCATGAGTTTATGTATCAAATGCTTCTCTCTGGCGAATTAGAGCAATATTATGAAATCGATCCTAAAGATTCTTGGATGCTAGCTGCTGCAGAGAAAAATTTACCAATCATTGTTCCAGGATGGGAAGATTCAACTATGGGCAATATTTTTGCTTCATATTGTATTAAAGGACAACTCAAAC
>JALRHN010000343.1:0-382 GCA_023259575.1 Candidatus Kapaibacterium sp.
GTTGCTTGATCATGAATTGCAAGTTGCAGCCAATTTCCAGCACTAGGAAATTTAACATTTTTTTGAGATTCAAGAAGGTCAAGGGCTTGGTGTTCCGAGTATGAAATGTCCCAGCTTTGGTAGCGCGCGACTTCAGGATCTTGACGATAGACAACGAATTTAACTAAATCTTGTTTACCAAGTGGCTCGATACTGAGTCTTTGAGTTAAAAGTGGATACGTCATTTTCAGAAATATTTCCTAGTGCGCGCCCGTAGGGATTCGAACCCCAAACCTTTTGATCCGTAGTCAAATGCTCTATCCGTTGAGCTACGGGCGCTTTGCAATTTCTCGCGAACTTAACTTTAGCCCATGATTTGGCGTAAATAAAATCAGTATTTCTT
>JALRHN010000343.1:392-648 GCA_023259575.1 Candidatus Kapaibacterium sp.
AGTAAATCTGTGTTTTTAGAACCAATGACGATGGCCTGGCTATGTAACTCAACCCACTCAGCTACCCCATCGATGGTTCCGGATTGGTAAGAAATTAATCCTTTGGCGTAAGAATTTCTGCCGATTTTATAAAAACCATATTCGGGCATCACAAGTTTTAATTGATCTACATTTTTACTTTGTAAGACAAGTCTGGAAGTTGCTCGAGCGATCAATTGACTTCCCACATTAAATGGAGCGATTATGGCAAGTTCAG
>JALRHN010000344.1 GCA_023259575.1 Candidatus Kapaibacterium sp.
CCATTTGATTATTTCCCTCCGCCCTTAACGAGTGGGGCGTATTATTTCTAATATTTTTGTTTCGTTCATTAGCTAATCTAATAACGTCCTGTGTAACTGAAGCGGTAGCTGATTTATCACCTAATGCTTCTTTTAAATTCACTAAGCTTTTTGAAAATTTCTCAAAATTTGATTCTTTTCTTGAGTTAGTGCTTGCATAAACTTCTCTTCTACCATCTTGAGAAGCCCAAACTAAATGATGTGGACGAGAAGAAGCTAAAGCTACTCCACCTCCTACAGCATTATCAAAAATGGAAGGTTCAATCATTCTTCCAACGTTTCCAGCAGGCATATAACTTGCTTGTTGAACATTGGCAGCTGGTTGAGCTTGTTGAGGTTGTTGCTGTTGCAATTGTTGTTGATTAAGAGCTTGAGGAGCTTGACCAGAACCAACATCAATACCATCATCAATCATGTCTTGCATAGTTGATTGGAGGTCTGCCATTGACTTTGTGATTTTGCCAACGTGAGCTAAGTCAACATTGTCTTTTCTAGCAAACATATTCATCACAGCAACTTCTAAGAAATTGAGTGAAAGATTAATCATATCCAAGATATTTAAACCTGTTCTTGGATCGATACCTAAAGCACCT
>JALRHN010000345.1 GCA_023259575.1 Candidatus Kapaibacterium sp.
ATCGAAAGAGAAAGCATCTGATTCGTCTGGTTGTTTTAATTTGATGATCTCTGTATTTTTCTCCAGAAAATCAATGCCTATATACGCATCTTTTTGGAAGAGTCTAATTTTACGCATCTTCTTCATACTAATTCTACTGCTGGTTAAATTCGCCACACAACCATTGTTGAATTCAATACGCACGTTCGCAATATCAGGGGTGTCAGTTAATACCGCTACACCACTTGCAGAAATATTTTTTACATCACTCTTTACAATGCTTAAAATAATATCAATATCATGAATCATTAAATCAAGAATCACACTCACTTCAGTCCCTCTTGGATTAAACTGCGCCAAGCGGTGTACTTCTATAAATAAGGGCTTTAAGGTTTCGTTTTTAAGTGCAGTGAAAGCAGGGTTAAATCTTTCTACATGTCCCACTTGTAACTTGACATTGGCTTCTTTCACCATATGCATAATCGCCTTGCCTTCTTCAATCGTATTGGCCATTGGCTTTTCTACAAACACATGCTTGCCCATTTTAATCGCCATCTCACAAACAGGGAAATGCAAATGCGTAGGGGTCACTACATCAATGGCGTCCACAGCTGCAATCAATTCAGCTTCATCCATAAATCTTTTGATG
>JALRHN010000346.1 GCA_023259575.1 Candidatus Kapaibacterium sp.
AGATATACTGAGAAACACCAGCAGATTCATGCTCATGTGATGAGTATAAACATAAGAGCGTTGGTGGGCATGCTATTTACTCCTGGTCTATTGGAGGAGGAAATAGAGCAAATTGTTGAGGGTAGAGATAGCAAAGGCAAAGAGACAAATAAGATGGAAAATGGAGCGGAGATGAAAGAAGAAAGGACAACTAAAGTCGAGCGTGGTAGTGCAGAAAGTGCGAGAGACGATGAAGAGAAGGGTGATGATAAGAGTACGAGGAACAAGCGTGACAGGGAAGCACTGAGCGAACCAGCGAATAAGAATGACCAAACATTCAATGGTCAGGGAAAAGGAGTTATGTTGAGATATGGGAGGATGGGCATCCAAAGTAACGAAGAGTGGGTGTACACAATTAAACTTGAGAAGAGCTATGGAAGCATTTTGACGGGCAACCGTATCACTTTAGTAAGGGAGTACATGGAGGCATTGATGAGAGTGGTTGACGGGATGGGGCACACGATACGCCTTATACCCTATGAAAAAGGTGACTTTGATACAGGGATTTCAGATGCAGCGAATATGGCGCTATCTGAACAGGATGAGGGGATCTATATTAAGGATCTTGGTAGGAAACCTCAGTTC
>JALRHN010000347.1:0-302 GCA_023259575.1 Candidatus Kapaibacterium sp.
GGTATGACCAGGCGTATGAATGGCTTTTATTTTATAATTTCCAATGGTAAAAATTTGTCCATCAGAGGCAATTAAAGCATCATAATTAGGTTTTGCTGTAGGGCCAAAAACAATTTGAGCTCCCGTTTTTGCTTTTAAATCTAGATGACCGCTGACAAAATCAGCATGAAAATGCGTTTCAAAAACATATTTGATTTTAGCATTATCTTTTTTAGCACGATCAATATAAGGTTGAACTTCTCTTAATGGATCAAAAATAGCGGCTTCACCATTATTTTCAACGTAATAAGCAGCATGCGCAA
>JALRHN010000347.1:312-621 GCA_023259575.1 Candidatus Kapaibacterium sp.
ATACAACCTGTATAAATTTGTTCTACTTTCATGACATAACTTTTAAAAGTTACGAATTTACATGCTAGTAGCTGGAAGTAAAATGATAAATATCATGTAAAAAACTATCGATTATTTTCTAAAACACGATTAATTTGAATGAAACGTTTTTTGTAGTAAGGTTCTTCCGTGGATGAAATTATAACTCCAGCCTGCACTGAGGAATGAATAAACTTAATTTCATCACCATTAATTTCAGTAATCATTCCCACGTGATTAACACTCCCTCTACCATTGGTTGTAAAGAAAATTAAATCGCCTTTTTGTGCT
>JALRHN010000348.1 GCA_023259575.1 Candidatus Kapaibacterium sp.
AGATTACGATTATTTGTGTTTTTTAGACAGTAAATTACAACATGTAGATGAAAATTTTGTGGAAAACTTTATTAACAAATATTTTATAGAACAAAACTATGCACTATTGTTGCGTGAACATTGGTTTATTCGCAATAATGTATGGCATGAATATAATGAAAGTATGCTCCAACCTAGATATATACTAGAAAGCGAAAGATACATAAACTATATACAAAATCAGGTAAAAAATGGGTTAAGCGAAATAACAGAACATCACTGTGCTTGTGGATTTTTGATAAGAAATATGAAACACGAGAAGATTGTAGAAATTAATAAAACCTGGTATCAACATATACAAGAGTGTGGCATTCAAGACCAAATCTCTTTCTTTTTTGTAAAACAATTATTTACTGAATCTATATTACCATTTACTGAAATACCATTTGTATAGTTATACGTATTTGAAATTTGCCGATAAATCAATTAAGGCGCACAGTTCGCTGGTATAACAACAGTACAATATTGAAGTTATTTTCATGTGAAAAATTGATTATATATGCGCGTCTTATGCATATATAAATAACATATACCAACACAATGAATACTTTTAAGGACTTATTTGCATTTTACCAGGATTC
>JALRHN010000349.1 GCA_023259575.1 Candidatus Kapaibacterium sp.
TCCCCTTCAAAAAAGTCATAAATACCCTTAACAAGGGGTTCTTCTGGGCCTACAACAACAAGTCCAATTTGGTGGTTAATACACGCGGCTTTGATGCCTTCAAAATCAGTTACTGAAATGTCTAGATTGGTTCCAATGCCTGCTGTACCTGGGTTTCCGGGTGCAATATATAGCTCGTTGCAATGATGACTTTGTGCCATTTTCCAAGCAAGTGCATGTTCTCTTCCGCCAGAACCAAGTAGTAAAATATTCATAGTAATAGGTATAATTGGAAATGCGAAAGTATCAATTTCGGCGCTCATTTATGCGGGTGTTTCGCAGTAAAGATTTTATTGCTATTTTACAGCACAAGAAAATCAATAGTTTACAACGATAACGAGCCATTTATGAATCAAACTATTCCTCAGAAAGGTCACCCTAAAGGATTGTATGTACTTTTTGCCACAGAAATGTGGGAGCGCTTTAACTATTATGGCATGCGTGCCATATTGGTCCTGTTTATGACTAAGGCACTCATGTTTGACAAAATTTTTGCTTCTAATATATATGGTAGTTATACAGGATTAGTTTTTTTGACACCACTAGTGGGCGGTTATATAGCTGATAGGTATTGGG
>JALRHN010000034.1 GCA_023259575.1 Candidatus Kapaibacterium sp.
AAATGGATTCTCTAAGATAGTTTCCATTGTTTCTGCATCAGTTACAAAGTAAGGAGACAAATAACCACGGTCAAATTGCATACCTTCTACAACATCCATAGATGTTTCTGTACCTTTAGCTTCTTCTACAGTGATAACACCATCTTTACCTACTTTTTCCATTGCATCAGCAATAAGATTCCCGATAGTTTCATCATTATTTGCAGAGATTGTTCCTACTTGGGCGATTTCTTTTTTACCAGTTACCTCACGACTCATTCTTTTGAGTTCGCCTGTAATAGTACTAACTGCTAAATCGATACCGCGTTTTAAATCCATTGGATTTGCACCAGCAGTAACATTTTTTAACCCTTCACGAACAATTGCTTGAGCTAATACAGTAGCTGTTGTTGTACCATCACCAGCAACATCACTAGTTTTAGATGCAACTTCTTTAACCATCTGAGCACCTAAATTTTCGATTGGATCTTCCAATTCAATCTCTTTAGCAACAGTAACACCGTCTTTTGTAATGGTAGGTGCACCAAATTTCTTATCTATAATTACATTACGACCTTTAGGGCCAAGAGTCACTTTTACAGCATCTGCTAATTGGTCTACACCACGTTTTAATGCCGAACGAGCATCTACATCAAATGTTATAATTTTTGAAGCCATTATGATAATCCTTGTATAGTTTAATTAAAATAGTTGTGTTTAGCTTAAAACAGCAAAAATATCAGACTCACGCATAATCAATAAGTCTTCACCATTAACACTTACTTCAGTACCAGAATATTTTCCGTATAATACTGTGTCACCAACTTTTACTTGTAATGATACAAGTTTTCCATCATCTGAAGTTTTACCTGGGCCTGCTGCGATGATCTCGCCTTGCATCGGTTTCTCTTTTGCTGTATCTGGAATAATAATACCTCCAGAAGTTACCTCTTCAGGCTTTGATGGGCGCACTAATACTCTGTCGTGCAAAGGTGTTAAGTTCATATAAACCTCTTTTAATAAAAAAATATAGGAAAAAATAATTTGAATATTAACTAGCACTCACCTTATTAGAGTGCTAACGAAGCGATTTGACGCATTGGATAGGGGTATTATTGTATGAAGAAAAAAAAACCGAAAAATTAGTTAGATGTAAGTAAATAGTAGTCAGATGTAAGCTTAAGATTCTGTAAATTTGTTCACACATCGAAACCACGTCAGGAGCAGCAAATGGAAGACTTATCATCTGATTTAGATTCAGAAAAAACAATGAATACAGCACTTAATAATGCTATCACATCTATGTGGGATAGTTTAAGGAAGTATGAAGTGTCATATAGGGAATTAAAAATCGAGAATATAGACAATCAAACAAAGCTTCAAGAGTTAAGAAAAGGGGTATATGCAAAAGAGAATGAATATAAGAAAGCAATAGCCGATAGATCTGAATTACTTGCAGAAATTGCAATGTTAAAAGACACTTTATCACAGTCAGATAATATGCGGAAGCAATTAGATTCTTCTACTTCAGAGCTTATCCAATTGAAGAGACAAAATGCGCAATTAAAAGAAGAATCACACATTATTCAAGATCAATTGCAAGTTCTTCAAGGTACTTTAGCTTCAATTGATAGTATGTATATTGCTTATAAAAAAGGATATTCATCGATATTAAAGAATGTTTTAGACATTATCGAATTACCCGAAACAGAAGAAGACATTATAAAAGTAAGTGAAAAGCTTTTAGATTTATATGCTGAAAAATCATTATTAAAAGCAGATAATTCCGATGAAATATCAGTGTTGCAAGCTGAGATATTTGCTCTGAAATCAAAACTCACACATAATGTTGCAGAAGATGAAGAGATAATTGAGTTAAGAAAATCATTAGAAATTGCAATCCATGAGCGAAATAAGTTACAGAAGCTGATAGATGATTCTTCATACAATGCGGATGCTCTTGTTGTTCCAACTGATGAAAAAGATGCAGAGATTAAGGATTTACATTTACAAATAGAGGTGAATCTTAATCAGATTGACAACTTAAAGAATCAGTTGAAAGATGCAGAGAAGGATCTTGACGATCAAAAATCGACAATACAAGGATTAAGGGAACAATTAATTACATTAAAAGAGTTGAGTCCAGAAGCTGATATGAGAAGATCTACTTTAGAATCTTCTCTTGAAAAATACAGACAAGAATCTTTGGAAAAAGATATTAGAATCAAAGAATTAAATGCAGAAATAGTAGAAAAAGAAGAGCAAATAGACTTTTTAAAGTCTTCTTTGCAAACTAATGATGCTAATGTATTGATGTCTCTACAATCTGAAAATAGTTCTTTAAAAAAAGAAAGAGAATCATTAGCTAGCTCTTTAGAAGTAGTTACAAAAAAATTAGACAAGATTTCTAAGCAATCAAGCAAATAAGTACTTAAAGGATGATAATGAAAAAAACAAATTTCCATGCACTTCACCTTCAATATAATGCAAAGATGGTATCTTTTGCTGGTTTTGAAATGCCAATACAATATCCAACTGGCATTCTAGCTGAACACATAGCAGTGCGAACCAATGTTGGTGTTTTTGATGTGTCGCATATGGGCGAAGTAGAAGTTCGCGGTACCCAAGCTTTGGAATTTATTCAGAAAATTTCAATCAATGATGCATCAAAGCTTTCTATTGGAAAAGCACAGTATTCTGCAATGTGTTACCATGATGGCGGAATTGTGGATGATATGCTTGTATATTATCGCGGTGAAAACTATTATATGTTGGTAATAAATGGTGCATGTGCAGAAAAGGATATAGCCTGGATGCATGAGCAAGCTCAAGAATACAGCGATTTAGACTTGAAAGACATTAGCGATGAAATAAATTTGTTGGCAGTTCAAGGTCCAAAATCTATTGAAACATTGCAGAAATTAACAGACACAAATTTATCAGACATTCCATATTATGGATTTGCAGAAGGAATGTGGGCTGGTATCCCAATGATTTTATCAAGAACTGGGTATACAGGTGAACTTGGCTTTGAACTGTATTTTCGTGGTGATGAGTCAGTTTGTGCTTCTGTTTGGCATGCTTTATTCGATGCAGGTAAAGAATATGAAATATTACCAATTGGTTTAGGCGCTCGCGATACTCTTAGATTAGAAAAAGGGTATTGTCTTTATGGTAATGATATTGATAATACAACCAATCCATTGGAAGCTGGGCTTGGATGGATAACAAAACTTGCAAAAGGTTCATTTAATGGTTCTGATATCATTGCATCAGTTAAAGAACAGGGTGTCTCAAGAAGATTAGTAGCTTTTAAAGTATTGGCAGATAAATTTATTGCAAGACAGCATTATCCTATTCATCATAATGGTGATATTGTGGGTGAGGTAACTAGTGGTAATATTTCTCCAATTCTGAATTGTGGAATTGGAATGGGTTATGTTCCTGTTTCATTATCAATGCCAGGGTCAATAATTAATATTGCTGCTAGAGGTAAGGAATTTGAAGCCGAGATAATAAAATTACCTTTTGTATAAAGATATAATGATTAAAAAAAAGCCCTTCTGTTTAAATCGGAAGGGCTGTTTTGTTTTTCATGAACTAGCGATATACTATCTAATTAGGATAAATTGACCTGTTATCACAGATTGATTATTCATGATACGGAATGTATATGAACCAGCTGGTAAATCTTGTACTGAAACCTGAGCTAGACCATTTTGACAATCTATTGTCTGTTCTGCTTTGATAGTTCCTAGTGAAGACAATATCTGAATTGTTGCATAACCATTATAATGTGGTAAAGCAATAGAGAGTGTTGATGTTGCAGGATTTGGATATACAGTAAAGGAAGAACCCAATACATTTTCTTGAACATCACTAACAGCATTTGAGATTAAAGTAATATTCTTTACTACATTTGGAATAGTAGCATAGTCTGTAGTAATAACAGATTGATATCCTTCAAAGTCAATTTTATCAGCTATAAGAGTAAATAATCCTTGTCCAAGTTCATCAATAGAATAGATGCCTTTATCATCACTTAAACAGTAATCTGAAATTTCATTGTTATCATCAACTACATAAATAAATGCACCACCCACACTTGATTCAGCGAGAGGTGAATCTGTTTTGAAAGTGCCTTTTTTATTGATGATACCATCTAATTTAGCAGCTCCTTTCTTGCCTAAAACAGGAACTAATCTAATATCAAACACAAGTGCAATCATATTGTCACCAACAGTAATACGAGTTGCATCTTGCCATTTTTTGGCTGCAAAACCACTTGAAGTATAATATCCAGGTGCATAATAGCGAGTATCAGGAATACCAAAAAGAACATATTCACCAGGTTCAAGATTATTAAATATTGCATTTCCTTCTAAATCTGTATTTAGGGTTCTTGCTATACCTTTTTTAGGTTCTTTGCCATTTGCAATTGGAAGTGCAATAATTTTTCCAAATAATCCTTTGCCTGCAGTATCTTTTAGAGAAGCGGCAAAACCATTTTTATATACTGGCTTATCCTGGAGAACAAAGTTGATATTTGTATTTTGAGTTAGTACTATAGTGGTAGCTTCAGCAATATTTTGTTTGCCATCATAATAAGATTGCAAGTATAATGCAGAATAATCACCAGTAGGAATTGCCAAACCAATCATTGCATAGTTTTCTGGTAATTCAATTCTATAATTTCCTGTATTATCAGTTTTTGTTGACATGATAATGTTTTCTTTTGTACTGCCATTAGGATTTTTGCCAATGAACTGTACAAGTGAATTAGGAATGCCTTCGCCTTTTGAATTTTTTACTGAACCTTCTACAATCCAATATTTTGCTTTCTTTTTTAATTCCACAATAGCAGGAATTTCATAAGTATTATTACATGTGGCAACCATTACTTGTGCTAAAGACATCTCCTGAGCATCTTTATACCATTCTTCAATAAAAGACTCACCGGTAAATAATATTTTATAAGAACCTTCTCTCACTTTCATAGACCATTGTCCCATTTTAAAAGCAACAGTATAAGAACTTGGGCCAAGATTATCTTTTTCTAAACGAATTGCCTTAACAATACCGGAAGCTATTGGCTGGCCATTAGCATCTTTAACATATCCTACTAACACTGCACATGGTAGAGGTTTATCAGATCCTTCGCAATTTTCTTTAACATTGATAATCCATGACTGATCGGTTATCAATGTATCATTTCCGTTAATCTGTATTGCTGCAATAATAACTTTATATTCTCCAATAATTTTTGGAGCCCATGCAATTCTTCCTGTTGAAGGATTCATTGTAAGGCCATCTGGTCCTGAAATAAGCTTCCATAATATAGGAGTTGAATATATTGTTTGAAGTTTAGGTTCATATATATATTCTTTATTTATACAACCTATGGTTGATGGCTTGCTAATGATTGAATATTTCTGTTCAACATTTTTATCGCTTATTTTTAACTCAAATGATTGTGTAATAATGGTTTTCGGGGCATCTGTCATTGCACATGTTAAAACAATCTGATACACACCTGCAATTGGCGATTTCCATTCAATTTTTCCTTCATTGGTAATAGTCATACCGTCTGGAGATTTTACTAAAGCCCAGGCAAAACCACCTTTATAATCAGTTGGTACAGAAACTTTGGCTACATATTGATAAGGAATACCAGTATAGCCAGTTTTTAAAGGTTCTGAAATAAACTTGAATAAAGAATTTACTGCCTCTTTGATAACAATCATTTTCTTTTCAGTAGGTAGGCTTTCTGAACCAGAATTTTTTGCGGTTACATATAATTTATATGTGCCTGCAGCTAATCCCTGTTTTACAAATTTTGTAACTCGTGGATCTGCTATTACTTTGTAATCTGTTAAGACTCCATTGATAGAAGTTGCCATATACACTAAATATTGTGTATTTGAATCTGCATCCTGAGCAGGTTCCCAAGTAGCAATGATTGTAGCAGGTGCAGTACCAGCCCCTTCAATAGTTACATTGAAGTTAGTTGGTGTTCCAGGAGCAGCCATCACATTTGCATACGATGCAATAGCTAAAAGAGTAAAAATCATTACTCGTTTTGCTATGTTTTGTAGAAAATTCTTCATAAATCACCTTGATAAAAAATATATTACCATTTTAACTTGATTGCTGTTTCACCAGAAATAAATGATTTTTCTTTTTTATTCTCATTTATAACTTCAATATTAGGGATAAGGAATTGTAAAATAATATTCAATTCGCCTTTACCAGATGTTGATAAATTTGGAGGATATGTACAAGCTGAAACAAATGACTTTAAAAAATTCTCACGCTCTCTTAATGATATTTGTTTAAATATTTGATCTAACTTTTGCACGCCATTTATCATTTTTCTATTATTTATTGTGATTTCTAATTCAGCATCATCTAATAGAATTGGTCTTGGTGGTAATTGATTTTTAGGGTCTGATTGTACAGTTGGAATTACAAGTGAATCAATGTCAAATCTTATCTTAGTCGGAAAACTCTTAGCTAATTCATTTGTAGCTTCTCTGGTAATTATACCTTCTCCATGGACACTTAATGTTATTGAATGAGTAAGAGTTGTATCGATTATTATATCATTTACTGTCAAAGAGGATAATGTCCAGAATAAGTCTTCTGGATCTCTTTGATTAAAAATAGAGTAATTACCTTTGCCAAAATACGATAGTGATATATCCTTAGAAGAAATACTTTTCGTTGTTTTTGGCTCAATAATAATATTTCCACCTAAATCTGTAGGTTCTTTGCATCCGCCAATAAGTAGGGAACTACAAAGAATGCACAGCGATAATATATGTTTAATTGATATAGTCATATATACAAAAGTACGTATAATGTAGAGAATCTTTTATGGTTTAGAATGTAATAGTAATGCCATATAAGATGTCTAATTTTTGAGTTTGAAACCAATTTCCTTGAAATTGATAATTCATCCAGGATTGTTCGCAACCAATATTTACTGCAAATTTAGGTGTAATCGGATATATAATACCGGTACCTATGCTTCCTAATAAGCCAACTTCAGTTCCACCAGCAAAACCAGAAAGATATAACTGAGAACCTTTAGCAATAATTTCTTGTGGATTAGTTCTGGCTTGCACAAAAATTCCACCAGACAGCATAGGAGATAATTGATAAAAATCAACAGATCTATTATCTTTAATTCCTTGATATTGCAAGGCATATAATTCACGTCCTGTTTCAAATCCTACTGCAAAGTTGTCTGACAAAGAATATGCGAAAGCTAATTTTACATTGTCTGTTATAGAAGCGGTTGGTTGAATTCCTGAATATTCATTGCCACTTACAGTTGATAATCCGCGGATTTGAGTCCAGAACAAAGGATATTCTGTTTTGGTCTCATTTATAATTTGTGATGGCTCAATTGTCTTGGCTACTGCATTTATAATATTTGATTCATTTGTTAACGGAAGTGTTGCTATGTCTTTTTCTACAATCGTCTGGGGGATATCTGTAATTGTTACATGAGAAGCTATTTCATGAGGTGTAGACAATGCAGATATAATATCGTTGTTCTTTTCGATAGGTTCTTGTTGAATAATTCTATCTCTGTATACAATTTTTGTTGGTTGTTGTAAAATTATAGCAGGAACCTGTGCATTTCCTCCAGAAGAAATTGCAGTTTGAGAAGGTGTAACATAATTTTTTGCAGAATCCATTAGTGATAATAGTTCATTCCGATCATTAGAGTATTTATCTAATGTATATGCAATTCCTGATCCAATACTTATTGTTAGAAGAGCCAAAGGTATTAAGTATTTTTTCCACATATTCGAATGTGTTTGTACAGGTAATTCTGCTGCTTTTGGAAGATGTAAACCGATGGAAGAGAAAATTATATCTTTAGACTCAGTAGGAGGTGTAAATGCTTCGATATCATTGTGAACAGCATTACGAATCGCTAATAATTCTCTCATCGAAGAGCGAATATCATTATCATTAACAGCAAGCTTCGAAAATAATTCTTGCTCTTTTTCTAGAGATAATTCTCCATCTAGAAAAGAAATAAGCAGTTGTTCTGATTCAGAAGATAAATGTAAATTATTAATATCCATATATGTTCAGCATTGAAAGATGCAAATTATTGTGATAAATCCGATAAATAAGGAGCTAAAATCTCACGAATTTTCTGTTTTGCTCTAAATATTCTGATTTTAACAGTTGCTAAGCTGGTTTGGGTTAAGTCGGCAATTTCTTGATAACTTAATCCATCATATTCTCTTAAAACAAAAGATTCTCTGTAGTCTTCAGGTAATAATTCTAGAGCTGTAGTAACTAAAGAGAGTAACTCTTTTTTTTCGTGCGAATATTCTTCTGTAAAGGGAAGATGATAATCTTCTAAATTTGTTGTTCTATGATTATTTCTCTGCATATTTAGACATATATTCCTTGCAATTCTTAATAAATAAGCAGGAACATTTGTCATCTCTCTGTTTTGTTGTGCACTATTATAGAACCGTATAAACGTTTCTTGAAATGCATCTTGTGCACTTTCTCTATCGCCTAAAATTCTTCTGCAATAAGCAAAAATCCTAGGAGAATATCTGGCATAAAGTTCTGCAAATGCAGGCTCTGAAACGCTTTTACCATTTTTCAGTGCAGCATAGAGCTCTATATCCGAAACATGTGCATTTGAAGAATTCATAAACAGTAATTATAGAAACAAACTTTGCAGTATTAAGTTACAGATAAAAATCTACAAACTATTAACAAATCAAATCATTAGCGAAGATAATCATAATTTATCTTCAATAGATTGCTTGTATTTTTTTTTGTGATGTGTCCCTTTAGTAACTTGTGTTAAAATTTAATAAAATAATTGCTTGAAATCATGGAAATATTACATTCAGTTTTTACCCCAGAAGGATTATTTAGTCTATTGACTTTATCTTTATTAGAAATTGTATTGGGAATCGACAATGTAATTTTTGTGTCCATTATCGTGGGTAAATTACCTGCACAAGATCATTCAAAGGCCAGAAAAATTTGGATAGTTGGAGCTTTGCTTCTTCGTACTATTTTATTGCTGAGTATTTCGTGGATTGCAGGTTTGGTGTATCCATTATTTACGGTTGTACAACATGAGTTTTCGGGGCGTGATTTAATTATGATGTTTGGGGGATTATTTCTGCTTGCAAAAAGCACAATAGAAATCCATTCCAAGTTAGAAGGAGAAAGTCATCATCAAGATAACAATACTACTATAAAAGCTAAAGCATTTACATCTATAATGGCGCAGGTGTTATTAATTGATTTGGTGTTTTCATTAGATTCGGTTATTACAGCAATTGGATTGGCAAATCAAATACCGATTATGATTATGGCTATCATTATAGCTTTGATAATCATGTTGTTCTCATCCACTTCAATCAGTACATATATAGAAAGGCATCCTACGTTAAAGATGTTAGCATTATCATTTTTATTAATGGTTGGCCTTACATTATTTATTGAAGGATTTGGTATACATGTACCTAAAGGATATATATACACAGCAATGGCATTTTCTTTATTAGTAGAAGTACTAAATATGAGATTTCGTAACAATCAGAATAAACCTTTACATCTGCGTTGATAACACTGCATGAAAACTTCCAATTTAAAATTAGCTGCTTCACAAAGAACAGAGTCTTTTGGTACATCCATATTTACTGAGATTAGTGCATTAGCACAAGAATATAATGCAGTAAATTTAGGACAAGGTTTCCCAGATTTTGATGGTCCGATAGAAATAAAACGGATTGCGATGGAGGCTATAGCTTCTGGTAGAAATCAATATGCTGCTATGTCTGGTGAAAACGGCTTTAAAAAATCAATTGCAAGACATTCCTCAAGATTTTATCAGCATGAGATTGACCCAACTTCTCACATAACTGTTATGTCTGGTGCAACAGAAGCTTTATTCTCTACAATATTAGCTTTTATTAATCCTGGTGATGAAGTTATAGTATTTGAACCATGCTATGATTCATATGTTCCAGCGATTACTATTGCTGGGGGAATTCCAGTTCCTGTAACATTACATGAACCAATATATAGATTTAACCCTGTAGAGTTAAAAGCTGCTTTTTCAGAAAAAACTAAAGCAATTATTATTAATACCCCTCATAACCCTTCCGGCACAGTATTTAATAGATCGGAATTAGGTTTTATATCTGATTTATGTAATGAATTTGATGTGCTTGCAATTGTTGATGAAGTATATGAACATCTAGTTTTTGATAATCATACTCACATACAATTGCGATCCATGCCAGATATGGAAAACCGAACAATTACTATATCAAGTATCGGTAAAACATTCTCATTTACCGGATGGAAATTAGGTTGGGCAATTTCTAATGAAAAGCTACAAAAACCAATAAGAAATGTGCATCAATTTAATGTGTTTTCCAGCATTACTCCAATGCAATATGCAGCAGCAGCAGCTCTAGATTTACCAGAAGAATATTATAATCAATTAAAACAGGATTATCAGAAAAAAAGAGATTATCTTTCATCGATTTTATCACATGCTGGCCTTTATCCTATTGTATCAGAAGGAACGTATTTTATGATGGCGGATACAGTTGATTTCCCATTTGCACATACGAATGATTTTGCTAAATGGCTAATCAAAACGTGTGGAATTGCATGTATTCCCCCAGGAAGTTTTTATCTACGTCCCGAAAGAGCAAGTACTTATGTTAGGTTTTGCTTTTGTAAAAAGTATTCTACACTTGAAACAGCAGCTGAACGTTTTTTAACTATAAAAGACCATATTTAAAGTATGTTAGCTTAAACATACTAAGTTGTTCATGGATAAAATTTAATGATTATGTACATAGGTAAGTCAAAAGCATTAGATACTTTTAATTTTGTTTAATTGTTCGATGTAAAATTTTGGTAATTTTGTCGGCATTAATAAATAAATCATTCTAACTTAAGGTAATATAATATGTCACACCCTTTGCATATTACAGATGAAAATTTTGAAACTGAAGTTCTTAAATCAGATAAACCAGTATTAGTAGACTTTTGGGCTACATGGTGTGGTCCATGCCGTATGATTGCTCCTATCATTGAAGATTTAGCAGGTGAATATGAAGGAAAAGTTGTTATTGGCAAAATGGATGTTGATAGCAATCAAATGGCACCACAGAAATATGGAATCAGATCAATCCCTACAATATTAATCTTT
Source organism: Candidatus Kapaibacterium sp. (assembly GCA_023259575.1). GTDB lineage: Bacteria > Bacteroidota > Ignavibacteria > Kapaibacteriales > UBA961 > UBA961. Next base: position 11,207 of record JALRHN010000034.1, read on the forward strand.
AAAGGTGGGGAAATGGTTGATACTATTATTGGAGCTGTAAGTAAGCAATATATTGCAGAACGTTTAGAAGCTCATTCTAATTAATTCTACATATTATTATGAGTAGACCAGAATTGCTTTCCAAAGAATTAATCGATAATCATAGTGCTTTATTGCCTATGTGGATTAATGATGGATTAAGCCTTAAAAGACAATTTATCCTATCAAATTTTGCATCAGCTATTGGATTTATTAATGCGATTGCAATTTTATCCGAAGCTATGGATCATCATCCAGATATCCATCTATATGGATGGAATAAAGTTTCTGTTTTGATTAGTACGCATGATAAAGGTGGGTTAACAGAATTAGATTTCCAGTTAGCATCCAAAATTGACTCTATTTCCTTTTGATATGAAATAGATATAGTTGAAAAGGACGCCATTGTTCATTGCGGCAAAGGATGTCCTTTTTTTATAAAATGTAAATAATAATGTAATTACATATTCAATCATCTGTCTATACAAAGGTTTTACAATGAACCCCTCAATTGCTGATATTCATGCCAGAGAAATTTTAGATTCTCGTGGAAATCCTACTTTAGAAGTTGAAGTAGTATTAGAAGATGGTTCTTATGGTGTTGCTGCTGTTCCTTCTGGTGCAAGTACCGGGCAAAACGAGGCATGCGAACTTAGAGATGATGATTCTACCAGATATGGTGGAAAAGGTACTTTAAAGGCTGTAGATAATGTTAATGGCACCATTGCAGAGGAACTTGAAGGTTTAGATGCAGATGAACAGGCAGAAATTGATGATTTATTGATTGAATTAGATGGAACAGAAAATAAATCTAATCTAGGTGCAAATGCGATACTTGGAGTATCTTTAGCCACAGCAAAGGCATCTGCCGCATATTATAATATGCCATTGTATCGTTATTTAGGTGGCATATATGGGAACACATTACCTGTTCCAATGATGAATATTTTGAATGGTGGTGCGCACGCAGATAATAAAATCGATTTCCAAGAATTTATGATCATGCCAGTAGGAGCGCCCAACTTTAGCGAAGGTTTAAGATGGGGAGTTGAAATTTTTCATCAATTAAAAAGCACTTTAAAGAAAAAAGGATATAGCACCAACGTTGGTGATGAAGGTGGATTTGCACCTTCACTAAAGTCCAATGAAGAAGCATTTGATCATATCTTAAATGCAATTCTTCTTGCAGGATATAATGCTGGTGATGATATTTTACTTGCAATCGATGTTGCTGCTAGTGAAATGGTAAAGAATGGTGTATATGAAATGTATAAATCTGGTACACCTTCCAAAACCTCAGATGAAATGGTTCAGTGGTATACCTCATTATGCTCTCAATATCCATTATTTTCAATAGAGGATGGAATGGGAGAAAATGATTGGGAAGGTTGGAAAAAGTTAACAGATGCCTTAGGTGATACGATACAATTGGTTGGAGATGATCTATTTGTAACAAATCCTTCATTTTTAACAAAAGGTATAGAAACAGGAACCGCAAATGCCATTTTGATTAAAGTAAATCAAATTGGGACATTAACCGAAACTTTAGAAACTATATCTATGGCTCATCAACATGGCTATAGAACAATTATATCTCACAGATCTGGCGAAACTGAAGACACCACAATTGCTGATATTGCCGTTGCTACAAATGCTGGGCAAATCAAAACGGGTGCACCAAGTAGATCTGATAGAGTTGCAAAGTACAATCAATTGCTTAGAATTGAAGAAGAATTAGGCTTCTCTGCAAAATATGCAGGTTTCACAATTTTATAAATAGCAATACTATTTTCATGCTCCACCAATTGTTTGAGTAAAAATTATGAGCATTGTTTTTGGAACTGACGGATGGCGCGGAATTATCGCCCGCGATTTTACCTATGATAATTTAGCATTGGTTGCAACTGCAACAGCTAATTATATTAAAAGAATAGGTGAAAAAAATTCAGCTGCAGTTATTGGATATGATACAAGATTTATGTCTCGTGAATTTGCTGAAGAAACCGCAAGGATCTTTGCTCATCATGGTATTATTGTTCATTTGACACAATCTGTTTCTTCCACACCTCAAGTGTCATTTCATACCAAGCAAAAAGGTGCTGTTTTAGGAATTGTGATTACAGCAAGCCATAATCCCCCAATTTATAATGGATTTAAAGTCAAAGGTAAATTTGGAGGCCCTGCATATCCTGAAGATATAGCAGAAATAGAACTAGAACTTGCTAAACTTGCTAATAAGGTTCCGAAAGCTCCGCCTAAATCCCTTGATCAATATATTCTAGAAAGGGCTATACGACCGTTTGATGCTCAGGAATCATATCTTAGATATATAAGAAAGAAGATTGATCTTGACTTAATTAATTCGTCTAATTTTACTATTCTATTAGATGCAATGTATGGTGCTGGACAAGGAATTCTTCCTAAAGTATTGCAGAATGTAGAGGAAATGCATGCTGAGTTTAATCCTTCTTTTGGTGAGATTAGCAATCCTGAGCCTATTCCAAACAATCTTCTTCCTTTTTTAGATAGAATCAAAGAAGGTAATTATTCAATTGGAATAGCAACAGATGGCGATGCCGATAGATTAGGTGCTGCAGATGAATGTGGAAATTTTGTTGATTCACAAAAGCTATTTATTCTGCTTTTGAAGTATATGTATGAAGACAAAAAGAAACGCGGTTCCGTTGTAAAAACTGTTTCCGTTACTTCTATGGTTGAACAATATTGTGCAAAACATAATTTACACTTAATTGAGACACCTGTAGGGTTTAAGCATGTAGCTAAACTAATGAATGAGCAAAAAATTATTGTTGGTGGTGAAGAATCAGGTGGCTTAGGGACAATTCTCCATATCCCAGAGCGTGACGGCATTTTTAATGCTCTTTTACTTATCGAAATGATGGCTCATCGTAAAAAAAGCTTGAAACAATTATGCGATGATCTTGATACCGAATTTGGCCCACATAGATATATGCGTAAAGATGTTCATGTAACAAGTCAACAAAAGAAAGTTATAATGAATGCTTGTGCAAAAGGTCCTGTGAAAATTGGACGTTATCCAGTTATTTCAACTGAAACAAAAGATGGTTTTAAATTCTTTGTTGATAATGGATGGTTACTCATTCGTGCCTCTGGTACCGAACCTTTAATAAGATTCTATGCTGAAGCCGAAACTATGGGTAAGGTTAATGAATTATTAGAAGAAGGCCTAAAACTTAGCTAATTATTAAGATTTAATAAACCTTTATTCGTTTGTCTTTTAGATTACGAGTAAAGGTTTTTTATATGTAACTACATGAAAGATAAAGTTATTACATATTTGCAGCAGCAAAAAGAATTATTTGGTCCTTTATTATATATAGAGCCTGCTTCTAATCTAGATAACAATGCAATTAATCATGCAGATTCCTCACTCGTTTATCCTGAAACTATGGCATTAAGTATCGACCCCAATTGGAAGAATGCAGAAAATCTTCCGATATTATACCAAAATATTCATAATTGTCAGGAATGTTCTCTAGGATCAACAAGAAATTCTTTTGTATTTGGTACAGGTAATCCACAAGCTGATATTCTTATTATTGGTGAAGCCCCTGGAGCTGATGAAGATGCAAAAGGCGAACCATTTGTTGGTGCAGCTGGACAGCTCCTCACCAAAATATTGCAAGCCATAGGTTTTACCCGAGAAGAAGTATACATAGCAAATATTATTAAATGTCGTCCACCAAATAATAGACGTCCAGAAAAATCTGAAATAAACTCATGTGAACCTTATTTACAGAAGCAAATAGAAATTATCAAGCCTGCTTTTATTTTAGCATTGGGATTAACTGCTGTAAATACACTCTTAAAAAATGATCACAAAATGCAGGATATTCGGGGTAAAATTCTTAATTATCATGGGGTTAATATGATTGCT
>JALRHN010000350.1 GCA_023259575.1 Candidatus Kapaibacterium sp.
TATTAAAATTAATTAAATCATATACTACTCTTTTATAGAAAACAATTCAAGACTAAATAAGATAATCATACAACCAACTTCAAGTATACACCCTATATATATAAATATTTATATGGTGTATACTATATAGTAGTAAACATAAATATAAATAAATAGATCTAATTATATGAATAAAGTAGTAGGAATTGATTTAGGAACAACAAATTCTGTAGTTGCGGCTATCGAAGGGGGCCAACCTACTGTAATTACAAATGCAGAAGGTTTTCGAACAACTCCATCAATTGTAGCATATACAAAAAAAGAAGAATTATTAGTTGGACAAATTGCTAAACGACAGGCAGTTATTAATCCAGAAAATACGTTTTTTTCTGTTAAACGTTTTATTGGATGCAAAGAAAATGAAATTTCTGAAGAATCAAAAGAATTACCATATAAAGTTATTAAAGATGGAAACGGAAATATTAAAATTAAATGTTCCTCTTTAAACAAAGATTTTAGTCCAGAAGAAATTTCAGCACAAGTTATACGAAAACTGATTACTGATGCCAAAGAATATTTAGGTCAAGATGTTACAAAAGCTGTAATTACCGTACCTGCTTATTTTAATGATTCT
>JALRHN010000351.1 GCA_023259575.1 Candidatus Kapaibacterium sp.
GATAGTTTGGATCATCTCTGTTTGGGTTTACTACAGCCACACAATCAGGAATTCTTCCATCTTCAGAAGGATGATGATGGTCTGTAACAATAAGATCAATGCCTTTTTCTTTAGCATATTCAGCAGTTTCAAAAGCTAAAATGCCACAGTCCACAGACATGAGTAATGTAGCTTCCCTGTAAATAGCCTCATCTACAGACTTAGTTTTGATGTCATATCCATCTTCCATTCTGTGAGGAACTTTGTATTCTAAGTTTGCATTCATTTTCTTTAATGCAGTTACAACAATAGCAGTGGATGTTATGCCATCAACATCATAGTCTCCCCATACAAATATCTTTTCGTTTGTATCTATTGCTTTTGATATTCTTTCAATAGCCTTTTGAGCATCAGGCAATTCCATTGGGTTATGTAATTGTTTGATATTTAGATTGACAAACTTCTTAGCTTTTTTGAGTGAATCTATGCCTCTAGAAACCATCACTTGAGCAATTGATTGTGGCACTTCTAATTCATATGCAAGTTCTTTAACAATTTGCATATCACATGGCTTCATTTGCCAGATTGTATTGATTTCTTGGTTAGACATTTATATATAACTCTTTTTTGTTTG
>JALRHN010000352.1 GCA_023259575.1 Candidatus Kapaibacterium sp.
AGATATATCAGCAAATAATTCTTATTCATGAGATCTTTACTCTTAAGATTTTTTATGGCCAAGCAAAAGTACAAAATATTGAAGAACTGTAAGGGCATCTTCTTTAGGTTTTTCAGAATAAACTTCATTATTCAGTTGAGCTCTTAATCCTCCTTGCAACCTTTTTATAGAATGATGTATGTATAAAGGCAATGAAGAATCTACAGACAACATTGCAAGAACTTGCATTGCATTCATATTAGGATGAATATTTGAATATGAATATTCTTTAAAAAACTCTCCAATTGCTCTTCTTGCATGAACTCTTGCAAGTCCAATATTATCTTTGGCAAAGGCATTATCTAAGCCTTCAAGTTCTTTATATACTAGTATTGGAAACATAATTCATAAAAAAAGCTCTGAACTGATCAGAGCTTAATAATATTAAGGTTGATTTTTTAGTAGGAAGATTTCTTTATCTGTATAAGAGGCACTTGCAAAGACACCGACACCTCCAGAAATACTGGCTAATCTATAGTCATATTGATTTCCAGACCACAATGTTTTAAACCATTTTAGAAAATTTTGATCTGGAGCAAAAATAGTAAGCTTACATTTACCATACCATCTGAA
>JALRHN010000353.1 GCA_023259575.1 Candidatus Kapaibacterium sp.
GTATCTCCTTTAACTCTAAAAGAAGCGCGGTCAAATTCTGTTTCCGTTCTATGATATAAACTATTTACCAACGCGTGTAAAAACGCCTGTCTTGAAAAAGACATTCCTGCATGAATACGAATAATACCATTTTCATATTCTGTTGGGTTTCCCATACCATAAATACAACTCACACTTGCCACTATTATAATATCTCTTCTTCCGCTCAATAGTTGTGCGGTGGCTTGTAGTCTTAATTTATCCAACTCTTCATTAATACTAAGGTCTTTTTCAATGTAGACACCAGAGGTAGGTAAATACGCTTCTGGTTGATAATAATCATAATAAGAAACAAAGTATCCTACGGCATTCTCGGGAAAGAATTGTTTGAATTCGCCATATAGTTGTGCAACCAGGGTCTTATTGTGCGTAAGAACCAAGGTGGGTCTTTGCACGTTTTGAATCAAATTCGCAATAGTAAAGGTTTTACCCGAACCCGTCACCCCCAATAGGGTTTGGTATCTATCACCCGCCAACACACCCTCTGTTAATTGTTTAATAGCCATTGGCTGGTCACCAGAAGGTACATAATTGGAGTGTATCTTAAAGGGCATTACACTTTTCTGTTTA
>JALRHN010000354.1 GCA_023259575.1 Candidatus Kapaibacterium sp.
ATAAGAGGTTTCAAGCACATCTATTTTGTAATTGTGGCGTTCGCAAAATCTAAAGTACATCCGCATCAACATTTGTGCCCAATCAGCTGCTTCTACTCCCCCAGTCTCTGATCTAATGGTCATCAGTGCATCACGTTCGTCATACTCACCACTTAATAATGTCTGCACCTCAAGCTCTTTAATAACCTTTGTCAACTCATCTAACTCTTTATCTACCTCTTTAAAGGCTGCTGTCTTATCACTTTCACTTGCAGATAACTCAACCATTACCGGTAGATCATTTAATCTTCCCCTAATTGAATTAATTTTATTTATGGTTGATTGCGCTCTCGATAATTTACTAGTGATTGCCTGAGCTGCCTGTGGATCATCCCAAAGATTTGGCACACTCGCCTGCTTCTCTAATTCAGCAGCAATCTCAATTAACTTCGGAAGGTTTAAAACCTGTTCAATTGACTTAAGAGTGACATCAATCTTATTGATCTCATCTTGATAATCTCGAGCGGCCATAGGGCAAGGGTAATCTAATTAGGGATGTATACCGAACTTGCGCCAACCTGAGTGGAGATTATCAATCTATTTAACGCAACAGAATCCAAAAAAGGTATC
>JALRHN010000355.1 GCA_023259575.1 Candidatus Kapaibacterium sp.
GTTTCTACATAAAACAACCGTATGAGCTATTTAAAATCTTAGGATAGTTTGCCAGTTAGTTTTTAAAACCAGTGTTGAAATATGTCTTTTAAGCAATCAAGAATTCAAACGCGACCATAGAAGGCCTAATAAATATACTAGTCCGTTTCATAAAAAATGATGCAATAGGCGGACACGTTACCTTAAGGCGGATATTTACATTCATGCATATTACCACTGTTTAAATCAACCTTAAATAGCCGTATTGTAAGGTACAAAAATTAAATTAAAAAAAAAATTATTTTTTTGTGCTTAAATGATAGCCCAAAATAGACCCCATTTTTTAAAAAACACATTTTGACCTGCTGTGCCTTCCAGTTTCAACCATTTTTTCTAATTTTTTGCAGGCATAATCTTTTGACAATATTATAATGGAATTTTTTGGAATTAAAAAATTAAAAATTGTCATACTTATTAACATTTCAATTTTTACAAGAGATAATGCTTTTTTGATTGAAAATTAGCGTTTACTTCATATTTAATTTTGACTTTTACAGGTAAAATTTAAGATCTGTCCTTCATCACCTGAAGAAGCGAAATTTTCGGCCTGAAAAGTATTTCCTTCCT
>JALRHN010000356.1 GCA_023259575.1 Candidatus Kapaibacterium sp.
TATTGAATTCAACGGTAAGAAGCCGTCTTACAAATTTGAATGTACGTTCAGATTCACCATGGTTATTCTTCCAAACAGTTTCTCCAGGTTTCCAACCAATTAGAAATATTTCTAGAGATGCTGATATTGATTTTATTGATAATGGTATTAATGGTCCAGTACCACCAAATCTTAAAGATGCTCGTAATCAAATAATTGCTGCTCAAGATCCTATTCGCTTCCGTATTTTTGCTAGAACTAGTGAATTACGTAATGGTGATGCAGAATATGCAGGTATTTATATTGGTTATATCACACTAACTTCAAATAGTGCTAAAGTTTCTCCAGTTAGATTGAAAGTTACATTTATCCACTTAAGAAACCCAGTTGAACCAGGTAGCTTTGCACGTCCAAAATCACCTGAATTTGGTTTAGATTGGGGTATGAAAATTACAATCCGTAATTCACGTGGTGCTATTGGAGATACAACAAACTTAGTATTTGGTACAGGTCACAGAGCAACAGATGGTCCTGATACATTGTTTGGTGAATATGCTTATGATCCACTAAGTGTGGCTACTGGTTTTTATGCTCGTTGGTATACACCTTGGGTTAAAGATGCTAAT
>JALRHN010000357.1:0-328 GCA_023259575.1 Candidatus Kapaibacterium sp.
AAATAGATTCACCTGTTCCTGCATATCCTGTTTCTTCGATACATTCTCTTTCGGCTGCTTGATATGGTTGCTCTCCTTTATCTATCAAACCACCTGGGATCTCTAAAGATATATCATCTTTTCCATGTCTATATTGTCTTACAAAAACAACTTCTCCATCTGATGTTAATGGTATAATATTTACCCAATCAGGTGAATTCAATACAACAAAATCACTATTAGTAGTTTTGTCAGGATGTTTTCTTGTTACAATCTGAGATGAAAATATAGAATAATCATGTTTACTTTTTGCTGATATTGTCTGCCATTTTGATATCATATTAAGCTT
>JALRHN010000357.1:338-605 GCA_023259575.1 Candidatus Kapaibacterium sp.
AAAATGGTTTTTTCTCACTTAATTTACATGTACACCAACCACATATTTTTTTATTTTCAATTGTTGTTTCTATTGGAGAAAAAGAACTGCCTTTATGCGATCCATCACAAAACGGTTGATTTTTTGATTTCCCACAAGAGCACCACCAATAAGTGCCAGGTTCCATTTCTAATTTCATTGATGAATATCCAGCGATTTCCGGTTTTTCCATGTTAGTGCTTCCTTACATTTTTTCTGGTGATGAAATGCCAAGAATAGCTAATCCAT
>JALRHN010000358.1 GCA_023259575.1 Candidatus Kapaibacterium sp.
TTCTTCTGCATCTAATACTTCAAGATCAGACACAAGGTATAGTGTTTCATCAAACACAGCATAAGTCATAGAAGCAGGGTCTATTAAGTCAGACCATTTTTCAGCTTCACCTAACTCTTCAATTCCATGTTTTTTAACAATCTTCTCACAAACTTCTTCAAAAGGTTCTGAGATTTTTAACGCTAATAACTCAGCTGTAACTTTTAATAGTGCCATAATTATTTATTTATAGTATTTAAAAATGCTTCATACATTGGTGCATTATCTCCAAGAGCAGTTTTAACTAATTCAACCTCATTTAATCGATCAGGCTTTTTCATCTTTTTAATTTTTGTAATTAGTGCAATTTGTTGCTCTTCTGTAATTACTTTGAATTTAGCAATTTCTTGTAAATAACCTAACTCTTTTTGTTTCTCAGCAACAGTCCCAGTCTTGTCAATAACTTCTTCAATGAAATTCGGTTTACCCTGCATTGCCAAGAATATCTTAGCTGTACAAATAACATCTTTATTGCAGTAAGTAGCAATTCGATTAATACCTCCTTCTTCTCGGTAAAATACATCAGAAACCTGAGATCCATCAATATCATCCTTAGAT
>JALRHN010000359.1:0-298 GCA_023259575.1 Candidatus Kapaibacterium sp.
AACACTTCCAGTTCTTGAAAGTGCAGTCTACAAAGTTAGTCCAGATGGTGCTAGTGTTTCCATCACATTAAAGTCTGATGGTGACCCAGGAGACCCAACTGCGACTACAGCAAGACCATTTGAAGTTTCAGGTAGAGAAATTGAAGAACTTAAGCCAGGATTTGGTGCACAACCTTCAAGAGTTGCAAGATTCTACGACTTCCGTGTTCAAATCGGTTTCAGAAAATACTTCATTCTTGAAGCTGAAATCACAGTTGCTGCTACAACTACAGAAGCCTACTTCTTAGTTCCTTATGGC
>JALRHN010000359.1:308-593 GCA_023259575.1 Candidatus Kapaibacterium sp.
CAATCAACGACGGTACACCTGCTTATCTTCAAGGTCCTTCAGGATCAGGAACAATTGCTGCAGGTTACCAATTCCCATTCCTTGGTATCTCTGGTATCAAGATTACTGGTAAGGGAAAAGCTGCTGTTATCCTTAGAGATATTCCAGGTACAGCTCACTATGGAGACTACTACTTCTTCGATTACTACGGCGGAGAATCCGTTGGAATTGACGAATCTATCAACCTTGGTCTTTCAAGAGGACAATCAGACCTTACATTCCAAAGACCTGGTGAATCTGTTGCAG
>JALRHN010000035.1 GCA_023259575.1 Candidatus Kapaibacterium sp.
TGTGGTAATGGTGAATTACTTTCTTGAATATTCGTTGCACTACAATTAGCTGAATTCACAATAGACATAGCGCCTGTTACAAAAGCAATAGATGAATCAGATTTTGCAATTGCACGTACAATTGTATTTGGTGCTTCAATTGTTGGAACTTTCCAGCGAAAAACTGATGTCCATGGGTCTACACCAAGTGCGGTTGAAATATTTTGCCAAGAAGATCCGGAGTCTGTAGAATATTGTAATAATAATTTTGAAGCAGCAATATTTTTATAATTCCACGCTACAATAAAGTCTTTACCAGCACAGAGTATATCACCTGTTTTTGGAGCATTCACAGTTAGTTCTTCTTTGCCAATGCTAAATGGTCCAGTTTGAGAAATTAATCCATTATCGTCTGCACTTATTATTCTTATATAGCATTTAGTTGCTGTAATATCAGGCATTGCAAATTGAAAGTTGGTACCAGCGATGCCAGAACTCATACTATTCCAATTTGCACCATTATCGCTTGAGAATAGAATAGATACAGAATCAATATTGGTTTTTGTCCATGCTAAAGAAATACTTTCTTTTTGACCATATGCTTTACCATCTAAATTATTTGTTAATGCTAAAGCAATAACAGGAACAGAAATTTTGAAATTTGCCCATGTTGTATCATTTACATTCTCATTGGTAATATCACAGACTCGAATTCTACCTAGATCTGTTTTGATTTTGGGAACTGTCCATTGATAAGAGCCTTGCCCATTAATTTGTGAAGGGCTTGAAGCTGGTAAACCAGATTCAATATTTGTCCAGGTAGACCCCGCATCAGTAGATAATTGAATTTTCACTGAATTTACTCTAGAAGAAGTCCATTCAATTAATTGCTTACTTCCGGCATTAAATGTTCTATTTCCTACTGGAGCTATCATTTTTATCTGGCTTTCTTGTACTTCGGTAATACAACCCTTTTTTTCTAAGTTGGCACGTAAAAAAGTATATACCCTTGGTAAGAATGTAAATTGAACTGTACCACCATTTGTTAAATCACAATAGCTCATAATAGAGCCAGGTACTGGGCGTGGAGCACCAACATTGCATGTTTCTGTAGAATATGATGATTTACCTTGATAAGCAGCACCACTTGATAAACAACTATCTAAAGCTGGTTTCCAAGCTGAACAATTATGAGTATGAAAAGATCCAATATTATGTCCAATTTCATGAGCACTTGTTACTACATCATTTACATAAGATGTTGTAGGAAGAGAGGTATAACGGGAAATACCAGCAACTGAATAAGCATTTGACACAGAACCAGAACATAAAGCATCGATGCCATTTGCAATACCTGCAACAAATGTTCCATTACCTGTCTGAGAATTTCCTTGTGCATCTAAACAATGAACAATATCTCTGGTACGATTAGTAATTTTAATCCAACGATTTTGAACTTCTTGCAATAAAGCTGGCGTATCAGCTCCATCATTTTTATATGGGTCTGGTGCATCATTTGTCCAAATTTGAACATAAGGAATAATGATATTTAGATTTAACTCTCTTCTGTACAAAGTATTTACAGCATTAAATAAAGACACGATATAATTTGCAGCTTTTTGTTCATTATTAGAAGCCACTTTTGAAAAAAATGTTGAAGTAGTTTCTACAATTACTTGCATTTCTAACATTCTATTGTCTAGAGTCTTATCTCCTTTCTTCTTCATTTCAGCTTCAATTTGAAATGGTATAATTCCAGAATGACTATACTCTTGTGTTCCACATGTTCTTGGCTTGTTAAACTGATCGTTTTCTATAGCCCCATCTGTATATAAAACATGTGGTCTTTTTTCTTCAATAGAAGAATTATGTGGTCCAATAACAAAAACTTCCCCATTTGCTCTTGATATCCAGCCATGCATATCACCATTTGCATAACTAAGCATAATATGAGATCCATTTTCACCAACGATAGATCCACTATATGTTAATACATGAGGTATAGGAATTTGTTTATATCCAACCATAAATATAGTTGATGCATCTATACATGATTGAGTTAATTCTAAAGTAACAGTAGAAGTAGTTTTTAAGGAAATAGGAAAACCTGTGATAGAGAATGTTTTTTCAGATCCATTAAAGATATTTGATGCATCAGTTGATGAAATATCAAAAGCAAAAACAGATTGTTGAAGTGTAGAAGGCATATCTTTTTTATTAGATAAGCCTTTCACTATAAATGAATTAGCATCATATGTATGTAGTGCAAATGCAGGAATATAACCTAGCATACATAGTAATGAAAGCATCAAAATGCGGACAATATTTTTCATAGAATTGACCAAATATATAAGTAAAAATGTAAGTCTTTAAGAAGAAAGAATAGTGTGCAAAAATACGGAATAAGAATCCTTTGACATCACTATTTTTTTGCTGCAAAACCTATGTCGAATTGATATTAATGGATATTGTACATACATAAATAATTCTTTGATATATAGACACTTTTAATTGTGATATACATATATCGATTACTAAAAAACGCATTCTTTCAAATTGTTCCTCTGTGTTTTTTTGTAAATTTGCACATAATATTGTGTTAAGTAGCTGAAAAAACCCTCAATAGTATACCTATTTGTCACTTATAACCTTGGAAATCATGAAGCATACATCAGTTCCCGATCATAAAATGGGATTAGACGGTGCCGAATTTCTTGCGATTATCTATCGAAATACATGGTTACTTGCAATTCTTACAATTGGTAGTGGATTAATTGCATTTGGAATTGCGTGGATGATGCCTAATTGGTATGCATCTACAATTAGTTTTGTACCTCCAAATAATGCTAATTCGATGATAAGTGGAATGATGGGTAATGTTTCGAGTGCATTAAAGGATTTAGGTTTGGGGAAAATGAATAAAGGTGAGAGTTATTCTTATTTAGTAATTCTTAATTCTAGAAGCTTAATGGATACATTGATATCTCGATATGATTTATCCACAGAATATCAAATACCGATAGATAATAAAGAAGATTTGTATAAAGAATTCCTAAGCAATTTTGAAGTAGAGTTATCTCCAGAGGGAAATTACAATGTTACTTTATTTTCAAAAGATGCTAAAAAAGCTGCATTGATGGCTAATGATATTGTTCCTATTGCTAATAATATATCTATTAGGTTACAAAAGGCAGAAGCTGAAACAAATCGTTCTTATATGGAATTACGTTTAGTAAGAACAGATTCTATTTTAAAAAATATAGCAGATCAATTAGGACAATATTCTTCAAAAACACTTGTATTTTCTCCATTAGATCAATCTCAAGCAGTTGCCGAAGCGCTTGGAACATTAAAGTCTACAATATTAAAACAAGAAATTCAAGTTGAGATTTTAAAGAATACTTATGGTGATAAAGACCCCTCTACCATTGCTGGAATACGTTTATTAGACGAAATGAAAACCCAATTAGATAAAGCTGAGAATAAGCCTGGCTTTGCTGGTAATTTTGCTTTAAAAGACGCTTTGAAAGTTGGGTCTAAGTATATGAAATTATATACAGAATATGAGGCAATGTCTAAGGTAAAAGCATTTCTTTTACCAATGCTTGAACAAGCAAAGCTTGATGAAATAAGAGAAGCCCCAACAATGTATGTTCTTGATTATGCTAAACCAGCAATAAAAAAATCACGTCCCAAACGCTTGACTATAGCTGCAGGAACATCAATTGGTGTATTTGTTCTATGTTGTCTATTCCTGATTATCAGAACACAAATGAAAAAAGCTTCTTCATATTATGTCCAAGAAAAAAAATCACATGAAGTTGGAGAAAGCATCTGATGCTAGATAGCCATACAAGCAATGCTTTACCAACATTCCAGAATGAAGTACATGGCAATATTATTCTTGGCATTGTTAGAACACTAGAATTCGACCAAGTTTCAAATTTTTTGTTAACATTGCACAAAACAGGCTATACCGGTACTGTTGGTTTTTTTTGTGATGATATTTCTCAAGATTCATTACATAAATTTTCTGCAATGGGAATTTATAAAGAGAATTTTAAAGAAGTAAGAATCAGCATTCCATTTACTGGAAAAAAAATTAATGCATATCGTTTATTTAGTCCGGTGCTACGTTCCTATTTTTATATAGCTTCTCCTAAAAATCAACAAACTTTTGCCAAAAATTATTTTCATATTCACCAATCGCGACACTTTTTATATACAGCATTTATCGAACATCATGGTGCTGATTATACAAATATCATGCTGAGTGATACAAGAGATGTGATCTTTCAAAAAGATCCATTCGATTTTCCAATAAATGATTCTTTGCATTGCTTTTTGGAAGATAAAGCAACTACAATTTCTTCTGAACCTCATAATTCATCTTGGATATTAAGGGGTTTTGGCAAAGATATTTTAGATACAATTGGTAATAATACAATCTCTTGTGCAGGCATTACAATTGGAAGTACACAAGCTATATATACTTATACATCATTGATGTGTTCTATATTATTATCACCTAGAGTAAGAAATATAGCAGGAATTACAGGTTTAGATCAAGGGATTCATAATTATGCAATAAGAATGGGACTTTTAGATTCCGTTCTAAAATTGCATGAAAATGAGAATGGACCAGTATTAACGATGGGATTAATGCATAAAGACCAAATCAAAACTCATCAATCCGGACATATTACTAATAAAGATGGTAGTATAGTACATACGCTTCATCAATATGATAGACATCCTTCTTTATTAAAAGTATTTCCTCAATTTTTGCTGCACAGCTAAATCCTAGCAAAATTGATGTACTATTATGATCAAGCAATTTTCTCAAGCAATATCTGACTTCTTCAAAGAACATGAAAGTGTAATGAAGAATTTCTTTTCTATGTCTTTTATGAAAGGATTAGAATATATTGCTCCCCTTATTCTTATTCCATATTTAGTGAGAACCCTAGGAATTGCAACATTTGGAACTATGCAAAGTGTAGTTTCTTATATGTATATTTTTTACATGCTTACCAATTATGGATTTTCTTATTCGGCTGCCAGGCAAATTTCAGTACACAGAGACAATAAAGAGAAAATACAACAAATAGCATCTTCTGTAATGGTTTTGAAAATCCTATTTATGATTGCTTCATTTGTTCTTATGATTATTGGGGTTGTCATTTTTCCACATTTGAATGCCGAATTTGGACTGTGTTTACTAACATTTGGTTTTGTTGCTGGAGATGTATTTTTACCTGTTTGGTTATATCAAGGATTTGAAAAACTAAATATTCTATCACGATTCC
Organism: Candidatus Kapaibacterium sp.; assembly: GCA_023259575.1. GTDB lineage: Bacteria > Bacteroidota > Ignavibacteria > Kapaibacteriales > UBA961 > UBA961. Next base: position 5,289 of record JALRHN010000035.1, read on the forward strand.
AAATTATTAGTCGAGTTCTCATATTTGCTTTTACCCTTTTATTAATTAAATCTCCAGATGATTATCTACTCTACCCTATCATCTATTATGGAATACAAATTATTGCAGGAATTGCATCCTTATTACTCATTCCAAGGCTATTTGGCGTGCACTTTATTATGCCTAAAAAAGAGCACATGATTGAAGAGTTACAACTAGGAATCGGTCCATTTAAATCTATTTTGTCTCAAGCTTTATATGCAAATCCACGGCTTTTTTATTTATCTCTTTTTGCGAATCCTGTAATTACCGGACAATTTGCAGTAGCAGAAAAAGCAGCCGGTGTATTTCAATTATTTCCAGTATGGTTATTTGTATTTTCAGCTTTACCCAGATTATCTCTTGTGTTTGAACAAAATAAAGAAGAATGCTTTGAAAAAATAAAGCATTATCAAAAAATCACAATAATATATGCTTTGCTGCTTTTACCATTTTCAATGTATTTTGCCCCAGAAATTATTTTTGTATTCTCTGGTGAATATATTGATGAAGCAGTGTTTTTATTCCGTATCATGTACCTTGAAACTGTGATTATCCATAGCAATATTTTTATTCTTCATTTTTTTGCTGCAAGTGGTAGATATGATCTGTTTTCAAGGGTTTATATAATTACTTGTATTGGATCTTTGCTAATGTATGCAATGATTGTTCCTGTATATGGTGCATTAGGCATGGCATTATGTATCGTTGCAAGTGCACTGTTACTTGTTATGAGTACACAGTATACTATTGGCCAACATAAAACTATTATTCTCTCATCGTAAACAAATCACATTTTAAGCAAAGTGTAATTTCATAAGTTTGCTTAGATTTTATTGATTCTAACACATAAATGTTAAAGGTATATCATGGCAATGAGTTTAAATGATAATGAATTCGGTAGTTCTACCAGAGTATCTATCTTTAAAACTATCGTCATTCTTGTATTAGGGATATATATAGTCAGACTAGGATATCTACAAATCATCAGAGGAAATGTGTATCGTTTAAAAACCGATATTCAAGCAATAAAACAAATAGTAATCGATCCATTCAGAGGAAATATTTTTGACAGAAATGGTGAGATGATTGTTCATAATTCGCCATCATTTTCAATTTCTATCACTCCTAATGAGTTTAAGTTAGAATCTATACCATTACTATCAAGTATTCTTGGAGTAGATTCAATGTCAATTGTAAATTTTTATGAAGAATCAAAAAAATTATCACGTGTAAAACCAAATAAGATATACAGAGATGCTGATTTTCAAACAATATCATTGATAGAAGAAAATCATGAATTCTTACCAGGAGTTGATATTTCAGTTGAATCAAAGCGTCTATATACAATAGATGGAAATATGTCTCATATATTAGGTTATTCCAGAGAGATAAGTTCAAAGCAAATCAAAACAATGGGTGATTATTATTCTCCTGGAGATATAGTTGGATATGCTGGCATTGAAAAAACATATGAGAACTTTCTACGAGGTACAAAAGGAGTTCAATTTGTTGCGGTTAATTCTACCGGACAAAAAGTATCTAGTTTTCTTGAAGGAAAAAATGATATTAGTGCCGAAGAAGGTTTTGATTTAAGGCTGGGAATCGATAAACCTTTACAAGAATTAGCAGAAAAACTATTAGATGGAAAAAGGGGTGGAATTGTAGCTTTAGATCCAAATTCTGGCGAGATATTATGTATGGTTAGTAAGCCTGATTATGATATCCGACAATTCAGTGGCAGAACAAAATCTAATTTGTTTGGACAATTATTAGTGAATAAAGATAAACCTCTGTTTAATCGTGCCACTCAAACCAATTATCCTCCTGGATCTACTTGGAAAATGCTTATGGCATTAGCTGGAATGAATGAAGGTATTATCAATCCAAATACTACTATAAATTGTCCTGGCTATTATGAATTTGGTGGTAGAAGTTGGAAATGTCATGGTGCACATGGCTCTACCAATGTCAAAAAAGCTATTCATGTTTCTTGTAATGTTTTTTTCAATAAACTTGGCCCCCAATTAGGAATTAAGAATTTTGAAAAATATGGAAAGATGTTTGGTTTTGGAGTTAAAACATTTATTGATATTCCTGAAGATACTAAAGGAAAACTCCCTACTGAACAATTCTATAAGAAACAAAGATTAAGTGATGGAGAGATTAGAGGACGTCTTGTAAATTTAGGAATTGGACAAGGTGAACTTGGTGTATCACCACTACAAATGGCTGTTTACTGTTCTGCTTTGGCTAATAGAGGTACTATTTATCAGCCTCACATGGTTCGCTCTATTTATAATAGAAAAACACATCAATTGCAAGATGTTGAATTAGCATATAGAAAATTACCTAGCTTTAAAACAGAACATTGGGATGCGATTCATAATGGGATGTATGATGTTGTAAATACTCCTGGTGGTACGGCATTGGGTGCCAGAGTGCCTGGTATTGATGTATGTGGTAAAACTGGTACGGCTCAAAATCCTCATGGCGAAGATCATGCTTGGTTTATTTGTTTTGCTCCAAAAGTTAATCCCAAAATAGCTATGTGTATTCTAGTAGAAAATGCAGGTTTCGGGGGAACTATCTCTGCTCCAATAGCGCAAAGGCTTTTAACAAAATTCTTTTTTCCTCATCAAAAAGATTCTACTGAGATTAAAACTCCAGCTATCAACCCGGCCGTTCCAGAAAAGAAAATTGCTAAAAACACAGCAAAAACTAATAAAACTCTTGCCGTTAATCCAAGATGAAAATCAAAGATGCTATACTGAAAGTAATATGTATATGTAGTTTGATGTTGTTAGGCTGCTCAAAGCAACAACATAATCCTGATAAACAGATTATTACTTTTTGCCATTTTTGGTCTGAACCTACACAGATTCAAGCATTACATGCAATTATCAATGAATATGAACATCAACATCCAACCATTGATATACAAACAACGGAATTATTATGGTCTGAAGGAAAAGCTAAACTTTTCATGTTATTGTCTTCTGGCAAACCTCCCGATATTATTCATTTAGGTTTGGAATGGGCTCCAGAATTTATTCACAATGATATTTTCTATCCTTTAGATTACCCCAAAACTATACCTTCTTCTTTATTATCTGCTATTGCAAAAGATTCTTTGATCTATGCTTTACCATGGACTCTAAACACAAGATCTTTGTTTTTATCCGGAGATGCACTACATTTAGTCAATCAAGACACTATGTCTTTAGAAGATTTTACGAATTATATAATGTCTAGCAAATCTTGGGGTGTAAATGCTACAGAACCACATACGCTCTTAAAAAAGGTATTGCCAATTATATGGACTTCGGGTGGTAGATTATTTCAATCTCTCCCATTGAGTAACAGTTTTGATTCCGCTTCATTGTCTGGATTTACTTTATATGTTCAATTAGCACAACATGGAACACTTGCACAGTCTAGAGAATTAGATAAATCATTTATAAATGGTTCTCTCAATATGCTTATATCTGGTCAATGGCTTATTCCTTCCTTGAACAATATTCCGCATAGGGTTTTATCTACATTTCCGGGAAAATCTGGATTATCAGTATTAAGTGGTGATTGTTTGGCAATAAGTGCAAAATCTAATAAAGCCAAAGCTGCAAAAGATTTTATTAGATATCTAACTAGTGATTCTATAACTTCTAGGTTTTGTTCTGCATTGCCTGATGCGGGAATACCGGCATTATTGTCTACAGATATATTCTCAAAAAATCTTAGTTCAGATTATGCTTCTTTTGCTGAACAATGTAAGCATGCAATACTTTTGCCTTCTACTTCTGTATTTATAGAAGCAGAAAAAATATTAGAAGATGAAATTATGGAAGCAGTTTATGGTAGAAAAAGCTCTGAACAAGCTTTTTATCATGCAAAAAACCTCATTTTACATTTGGAACAGGTACATGGAAAGTAAACATATTCATAAGATATTTGCTTTTATAGCTTTTTGTACTGCAAGTATTACATATATGTTAACCGCTCAAACTTCAATTCCTTTTTGGGATTGTGGTGAATTTACATCTGCAGTAATATGGCAACAAGTTCCCCATCCACCGGGCGCTCCATTATTTCTAATTATTGCAAAATTGTTTGATTTCCTTCCATTTACTGATCCAGCATTTAGAATAAATCTTGTATCTGTACTCTCAAGTTCATCTACAATCCTATTAGTGTACTTATCAATAGAATTACTACTAAAAGAATGTACAACTTCAATAAAAGATAAGTATAGATATGCAATTGCTTTATGCGGTTCATTGTGTTTTGTTTTTAGTGATACATTTTGGTTCAATGCCGTAGAAAGTGAAGTATATGCTATGTCTACACTTTTTGTTTCACTGATTGTATATCTTATCTTGCGATGGCGTGAACAATCCGATCAAACTCATAATACTTCATATATTTTTCTTATATCTTATGTTATAGGCTTGTCTATTGGAGTTCATTTGTTTAGCATTCTTACTTTATTTACAGTAATAATGCTTATCTATTTTAAGAAATATGAATTCACATGGTTCGGATTTGCCAAAATGACGCTTTTATCAATTGGAATCTTTTCATATATCTATATAGGATTAATCAAGACCCTTCCTTCATTATTAGCTGGTAATTTCCTTATATCAGACAATGGAGATTATGTTTTTCAAGAATCCTCTTTTATAGTTCTCTGTGGACTCATAGTCCTATTCATCCCTTGTATTACATTATATATTGCTCATAAGAAAGGACAATCTTTAATCAAACTTATTTCTGTATGTATACTGTTGATTATGACAGGTTTTACTACATATACACATACTTTTTTGAGGTCTTTAGCACATCCTCCAATGAATGAGAATGCACCTAATACAATAAGTAAATTAGCTTCATATATAAATAGAGAGCAATATGGGGATGCTCCGATGTGGCCAAGGCGTTATAAAACAGGAACAGAATTTGAAGAAATGCACAAAAAATATGGTGCTTGGTATGCTCCTTCATATATAAAAATCGATATGGGCGATGGAACATCTAAGTCAAAGCCAAATTATTCAACTATGAAAACCAATATATCTGGAGAGATGAAATATTTGTTCAATTATCAGATTGGACATATGTATATGCGCTATTTTCTTTGGAATTTTGTGGGTAAAGCAGGTGATCTACAAGATTCTCCTGCATTCTTATATTCATCTCCTAAAAAGGAAGTAGAAATATGGAATTATCTGTCCAACTACAAAGATGTATTTCCTATTCAATTTTTTGCTTTGCCTTTAATAATGGGTATTATCGGACTTCTTTATCACATAAAGAATGTTCCTAAAACTGCTTATTCTTTTATCATCTTATTTATTATGTTAGGTGTATTTGCCGCAATTGCACAAAATCAACAAGAACCCCAACCCAGAGAAAGAGATTATTTCTATGTCGGTTCATTTATGGTGTGGTGTATGTGGATCGCCTTAGGATGTCAAAGCATTATATCTATAATTGCCTCAAAAATAAAATTAACAGCATTACATTGGTGCACGATTGTATCTTTATTCTTTATTCCTGGATTGATGGCTAAAGAAGGCTGGTTTACTCATGATAGAAGTAAGAATTCATTAGCATTTGATATGTCCTATAATATGCTACAAAGCTGTGAAAAAGATGCGATACTTTTTACCAATGGAGATAATGATACGTTCCCGCTTTGGTATCTACAAGATGTTGAAGGTATTAGAAGAGATATTCGTATCGTTAATTTAAGTTTAGCTCAAATGGGTTGGTATCTTTCTCAATTGAAGCATGATGCGCCGTGGGGGGCAAAACCAATTCAATTAACATTTTCTGATGCTTCGCTAGAAGCTCCTGAACATTCTCAAAATTCGCCGAAACCCATATTGTCAGAAGCAAGAACAATAACAATTCCGATAGAACAATCAATAAAATCAAAACACATTGCCATACCTGAACATGGGCCATCCACTATGATGTTTACTTATTCTGCTTCTCCAGCTGGAGAACAGAATGGCAAGCCTTTATATGTATTTGGTGTTGAACATCAAGTAATTGCAGATATCCTGCAAAATACGGCATTTACAAGGCCAGTATATTTTTCAATGACTGTATCTAAAAATTACTATTCTGGTTTGGAATCTTATCTAAGACAAGAAGGCATGGCTCTTAGGGTATGCCCATTGAAACAGTCTGATGATCAAAATGAAGCTTTTTATGAGCCTATCATGGATGCATGTTTTTTACATCCTATTGATGGTAATCAGATTCAAAAACAGCAAGCATATGGATATATATTTCGAGATCTAACAAATAATTCTCATTATTATGATGAGTTTTCTAGAAACTATTTAAGAAATTATCGATTATCTTCAATTAGATATGCTGATTATTTGCTTAAAAAAGGAAACAATAAAAAAGCTGGAATCGTATTAAATACAATGAATCGACATATTTCCCCTATTCATTTTCCAATGAATTATTTGTTCTATTTACAAATTGCAGATTTATATAGAAAAGCTGGATACACCAAAGAAATGTCATATTTCTCATTATTAGGTGCTCAATATGCAGATGCATTAATAATGAATACACATCTTGCTGCACAAGATCCATATTCAAAGGATTTTAGTCCTTATGTTGCAGCAGCCGAAGGATATCAATATTCTGGAAGAATTGATCTTGCTTTAGAACGATTAAGAACTTTTTTACCTGAAACGAATAATGATCCATATCTTCAGAATAAAATTGATGAACTTGAAATACTTGTATTGGAAAATAAAAAACAGTATTCTGAAGCCTTGAAACTTGCCGAAACATTCTTACAAAGATATATGGATCCTACTCAAAAACGATTATTGGTATTAGTTCCTAGGATGGAACAAAAAGTCAATGAATTAAGAGTGATTCTTGGGCTTCATCCTATGGAATCTATGACAAGAATTCTTAATTAATATGGAAAAAGTACTAACTGCTTCTTATACGGGTATATGGGCATTTATAGAATCTGCCTTTGGAAGTATTTTACATGCAGCTAAAATTCCCTTTAGAGGCTTGTTTTTGACTGCGTTTTCATGTTTTTGTATAGAACATATTGCCAAGAATAAGAAAGGATTTAAGAATAATATCCATTCATTAGGTTCTGTTCTCTTGGTTAAAGCAATTGCTTCGCCTTTTACTCCAATTGGAGCCTATATTGCTGTTTGTTTTCAGGGAATTATTGGGTTATGGATATTCAATACTTCTTTTTCATCGTATCGAATATACTTTTTTAATTGTATTGCTCAAGTAGAAACAGCCCTGCAAAGAATACTAGGAATTGCCTTTACTTTTGGATTTATTCCATATTTAGTCTTACAGAATCATCAAAAAAATGAACTAATAGCATGGTTTCAATCGTATAATGTGGCTTATTATACGTATGTACTCTCACTGATTTATATAATATTACATCTAATCGCAGGTTTACTCTTTCCTTATATTATTGCTAGATATGGTGCTTTATCCTCTGATGAATTACAAGAATTTATTGCAATCTCTTCGGAAATACCCATAAAAAAGTATACTAATACTGACAAGAAAACTAAACGAGGGATATTGATATGGGGATGTATTCTTAGTATGATATATTTAACAATGTATACGCTGTTTTCGGATAGAATTCCTCCATTTTTATATTCTTTGATTGTCAGTATTGTATCTATATCTTTCCTATTATTAGTTTTCTATCCAATGTTGACTCTCATTATTAATAGATTTATGAGAAAGAACATACATAAAGAGTATAAGATCACATATGTAATGGAGGAAGTCCAGGTTTTAAAACAGATGTTTATTGTTTATATAAAAAACAATAGAACCCAAAATATCATTACAAAATCACTTCATTTTATTAGAATTCTAATAAGTTTATAATAAAAAACCCGATACATGTATATGAATCGGGTTTTTATAATAGGCACTCATCTATATGTTATTTTTTTGGATTAGCAGCAATTAGGATAGTATCTATAAAACGTTTATATCGTTCAGCATCAGCACCATTTAGGGTAGCTCTTTGCAAAAAACTAAGTAATACTTGTGCTTGCTGAACTTTAAAATCAATTGTTAGTAATTCTGTAATTGGTTTTTTTTCTTTTTGTGCATTCACAACAGGATTTATTAAAAGACTCTTCACTTCAAGCAAAGCATCTACTTCTGAACCTTTTAACTCTATTTTATCTAATAATTGAACAATAAATATTACCTCTGAAACAGGGAAAGATGGTTTTATTGTTTGCTGTTGTTGTTGTTGAGGTTGTTGCGCATATAGTGTAAACGATGTGCCTGAATGAAAAACACATAAACATAATACTATCAATGAAAAAGAAATTGCAGATTTCATAGCAATACCTAAAAATTATAATGAAAATTGTAAACTTAATCTGTGAAGAAAACTATCAGTTCCAAATGTATTCATAGAATAATCACACAGAAAAGGCTTGGTTTTAATTCCCAAACCAGCAGAAAAACCTGATAATTTTCTTTTTCCAGCGGTACTTGAAGATGATCTAAGTACATTATCATATCCTATTCTTACATCTAGCACTTTACTTAGTGTTAATTCACCGCCGATTGCAAAATTACTAAATCTATCAAAAAATGCATCTGCATCATCAGCTAAATGATGTAAGCTTACATTTAATAATAATGGTAAACCTCTTAATCGATGATTAATTCCTAACCGAACATCAACAGGTAATTGATCAGAATAACCATTAAAAGTTGATAATTGACTTCCAATATGTAATAATGAAAAACCAATATTAGTTCTAGATTTAGGAATAGTATATAATAAACCAGCATCTAGTCCAAAAGCCATAGACCTAGCATCTGCTAAAGTAGCATAGATTAGTTTACCCGTAATACCATACCATAAATTGCTATCTAATTGATTGCTATATGTTCCAGAAAATGCAATATTATTAGCAGAAAAAGCTCCAATTATGATTCCATTTTGATCTGTTTGATCAAATGTTCCATAATTAGTAAATAAAGCAGAAAAAGCAATTCTTTCAGTTTTTAATGTATCAAAAGGCAGAACATATACTGCTTGGCCAGAATTTATATCTAATACATGCTTTACAAAACTAATACTGTGCTTTTGCTTAAGCACAGAACCCAATGCACTTGGATTTATAGCAATCACCGATGGATCGTCTACAATACTAATGCCTGCACCTGATAAAGCTGCTGTTCTAGCACTTATTCCTAATTGTAGAAAATCGTAAGGATTTTGTGCACAAATGCTTGTATGAGAATAAAAGCATAGAATTACCATGCTTACAATCAAACCTAACTTCATAGATATATCTCCATTAATTCATTGCCCATAGAATCTATACTGTTAGTAAGTATTGTATCTATAAATAATGCGGGAGGGCGAATTGGTTTTTTGGTTACAGCATCAATAAAAGTATGCAGAGTATATCCCTCTGAAATAATACTTTTATCTTTTTTAATTGAGTAGTGAATTCTTAATAATAATCCACGTTCGAAACTACATACAGTATCTATAGAAAGAACATCATCATAATATGCAGGAGATTTATATGAAACAAATGCCTCAATTACAGGTAATTGAGCACCATATCGTTCTAAATCTGCATATGGTAATTGTAAAGCTCTTAATAATTCAGTTCTTCCTATCTCAAAATATTTTAAGTAATTCCCATTATACACAATACCCATTTTATCTGTATCGGCATATAAAACCCTTACTTGAGCAGTATGATATACTTTGAAAGCATCAGACAGACCTTTTTTCATATTCACTTAATCC